>DIJY01000061.1:9995-10750 GCA_002421405.1 Caryophanales bacterium UBA5632
AAGATCGCCAAGGTAAGTCGATTAGGGATTATTGCCAGTGCCATTCTCACCTTCATGATTTTCTCAATTTCGTATTATGGTCAAAAAGTAGGTAACTTCACGTTTACACTCGATCGTTTAGCATTAGAATCAGGTATGACTCTTTATGATAACGCAGAAGACAAAGAATTCAAAACAAAAATAATCGCAGACCAGGTTTCTGAGGCTGATGGTATGACAGCTTATTGTGGAATAAGAGACAACGAAGGGAATTTACTAACTCCTTTTCCTGTTGGAGATTCAGTTTGTATGCCGGCCGATGAATGGTTGACATCAATTGATGGTCCAAATAACGGTGATAATTACCTTGCATATACATTTTATCTTGAACATGTAGGAACAAAGGATGTTGATTTGCAAGCATCGATTAGATTAGTATCAGCTAGTAAAGGCGCAGAAGAAGCGGTTAGGGTAAGGGTTTTATTTGATGGTATTGGTGAAACCTACGCTAAACTTCAATCTGAAACAAGTAAAAATCCGGGTGAACCGGAGCCATTAACAACAGCATTTCTAGGCATTACTACTGTTATGGAAAAAACATTTTTTCGTCTGATACCTGGCTCGGTAATTAAAGTTACAGTCATTTTGTGGTATGAAGGCGAAGATTCAAATCATAATCTCAACCTTCATAGCGGAGGAGTGAAATTTGAAATGGGATTCACTGTGACAAGAATTTATCAATTAAATGATTAGATTCAACTTAACTTAGTGCTTTA
>DIJY01000138.1:0-2713 GCA_002421405.1 Caryophanales bacterium UBA5632
AAAAGTTGGATTTGAAGCAACCCATACCTTTGAATCCATCATTCGAATTGCTGCAACCACTTCAGTGAGTGAAGGTGATTTATACATTAATCTTCTCTCTATTAAAGCTGGTAATGGAGATAACCCACTGACCTTAGAAAGTACATTCTTAAGCGATGTATTAGCACTTATCGGTGATGGTGGTGGATTTATTCAAGATGGTGCATTTGTTGTAGAAGATTTCTATAGCCAACTCGACTCGGACTCGCTATCTATTAAAAATATTAGTATCGTTGGTAGCAATCTAAGAATGTTTATTGAAATTGTTGATTTAGGATTACCAATCCAAGAAATTCAAGAAGCCATTCAAAGTGTTCTAGAAGTCCTTGATAATCCTGAATATGCTGAAATTAGTGATGCAATCGATAATGTATTAGCAGCACTATTGGATCCAGAATTAGACCCAAGTGAAGTTGAACAAGCATTAACAGATTTACTCAGTGGTATTGAAAATCTAGAACCCGAACAGCAACAAGCACTCTATGAAGATATGCTTAATGCATTAGAAAATCTTGAAGATTTTGATTACGAAGATTTATTCAATTTAATTCCATAAAACAGTTTGTTTAAATCGGTTGATTATTATCAGCCGATTTTTTTTCTAAACTTGTAGTTTAGATGAAATTGTCATATAATAGATGAGACAATGAGGTGAATTTTTTATGGAAAATCATTCTAACTTTATTAAAACAATTATTGAATCCGATTTGGCTACAGGAAAACACAAGGAAATCATAACCCGTTTTCCACCTGAACCTAATGGATTTTTACACATCGGTCATGCAAGAGCAATCATCACCGATTTTGAGTCTGCACTACAATATGGTGGATATACAAACCTTCGATATGATGATACAAACCCAGAAAAAGAAGATGATGTCTATGTTCGTGCTATTTTAAACGATATACGTTGGTTAGGTTATGAACCTAAATATGTATTCTTTGCATCCGATTATTTCGATGAAATGTTTGAACGTGCAGTTCTTTTAATTAAAAAAGGATTAGCCTATGTGGATCATTCCACACCAGAAGAGATGTCAAAAGATAGAGGAAATGTAAACACACCAGGTAAAGAATCGATTTATCGTAAACGAAACGTAGAAGAAAACTTAAATTTATTCTATCAAATGAGAGATGGCAAGTTTAAAGAAGGCGAATGTGTGTTACGTGCCAAAATTGATATGGCAAGCCCAAATATGAATTTAAGAGACCCCGCACTTTATCGTATATCCTATGCAGAACATCATAGACAAGGAACGAAATGGTGTATATACCCTATGTATGATTATGCTCACCCTCTAGAAGACGCGATTGAAGGTATAACACACTCATTATGCAGTCTTGAGTTTGAAGACCATCGCCCACTTTATGATTGGGTTGTAAGAGAAACTGAAATGCCACTCGTTCCAAGACAAATTGAATTTGGTAGATTATCGATTGAAAATACAGTCATGAGTAAACGCTATTTACGTGAACTTGTAGAATCAAATAAGGTAACAGGTTGGGACGATCCAAGAATGCCAACACTTCAAGGATTAAGAAGAAGAGGATATACACCAGATGCTATTCGTGCATTTGTCTTATCAACTGGACTTTCGAAGGTGAATTCTACGGTAGGCGTTGACATGCTTGAAGCGGCACTTCGTGATGATCTACAAGATAAAGCGAGACGGGCAATGGCTGTTATCAATCCACTCAAAGTCACATTAACAAACTATCCTGAAGGAAAAGTTGAATACTTTGAAGTACCTTATCATGCAGATAAACCTGAACTAGGTTCTAGACATATTCCATTTTCAAAACACTTATATATCGAACAAGATGATTTTGTCGTTACTAAGCCAAATAACAAGTATAAAAGACTTGCCTTAGGTGAAGAAGTTAGACTGTTTCATGCTTACTTTATTAAGGCAAACGAAGTCATCTATGATAAAGATGGTCATGTCATTGAAGTGCTAGCAACCTATGATGAATTAACAAAATCGGGCTCAGGATTTAATGAAAGAAAACCCAATGGAACCATTCACTTTGTCGAACAAACACAAGCTGTTCCAACCACGTTTAATTTCTTTGGTCCGATGATTATCGGTGATGATTCCATGGATTTAAAAAATCGTTTCAACAAAGACTCATGGATGATTAAGCATGGATTTATTGAAAAAGATTTAAGTGAAACAAAACCAGAAGAGAAGTTTCAATTCATGCGTAATGGATACTTCAATGCTGATACTGATAGTAAAAAAGATGCACTGATTTTTAACGAAATAGTGCCTTTAAAGAGCTCATATAAATAAAGAGGAAGATGTCAATTGAATTTCCTAACCACACTAAATGAATCACAATTAAAAGCGGTCATCCACCCAGATGGACCGCTTTTTGTTGTTGCTGGTGCTGGAACAGGTAAAACAAAGACACTCACCTCACGGATTGCTTATCTCATCTTAAATGGTGTTGAACCCTCTCATATATTAGCAGTTACATTCACAAATAAAGCAGCAAGAGAAATGAAATCAAGAGTTATTGATATGACAGGACCACATGCTATGCGTGTATGGCTTTTTACCTTTCATGCTTTTGGACTTCAAATCTTAAGAAGACATATTGCTGAACTCCCCTATGGATATCGTCCTAACTTTAATGTCATCGATGAAGATGATGCTAAAAAAATTATTGC
>DIJY01000138.1:2751-2875 GCA_002421405.1 Caryophanales bacterium UBA5632
TGATTTCGCTTTACAAATCAAGAAGAATGCCAGAATTTGAGAGAACAGATGAAGAGAAGATTTATAAGAAATATCAAGAGTATCTAAGAGAAAATCAATTACTCGATTTTGATGACTTACTCAT
>DIJY01000082.1:0-1186 GCA_002421405.1 Caryophanales bacterium UBA5632
CTTAACCACTTGGCCATAGCCCAATGTCTTGCATCATTTTACCACCAAAATCATCTTTTTTCAAGATAATAGTCATCAAAGGATACAAAGTATAGTGAATCAATGCATATCGTTTTGTTCAAGCGCTAAAGCACAGTATAATGAAGTTGGTCTTATCTAACTTTTTTATGATAAACCAATTAAAATCTATCTATAACTCAGGAGGTCCTATGTTATTCGATCAATATAATCCGCTCAAAAAACAAGTCTTTCAAATTCTTGATAGCGAAGGTTTCGTCATCAACAAGTCGTTTGAACCTTCCATTTCAAAAGATGTATTACTCAAAATGTATCACACCATGACGTTAGGTCGCGTCGCTGATATCAAAGCCATTCAATTCCAACGTCAAGGCCGAATGCTCACTTATGCCCCTAATATGGGTCAAGAAGCGGCTCAAATCGGGCCGATGGCGGCGATTACGGATCTCGATTGGCTCGTTGTCTCATTTAGAGAACTCAACGCCATGCTCTATAAAGGCGTTACGCTCGAGCAATTATTCCTTTACTGGTATGGAAATGAAGCGGGCAGTCGTTACGATGATTCTGTCAAAGTCCTTCCCGTCAATGTTCCCATCGGTTCGCAAATATCGCACGCAGCGGGACTCGCCTATGCAGCGAAAATTCAGAAAAAAGATGAAGTCGTCATTGCTTATATTGGCGATGGAGGTACTTCGCATGGAGAATTCCATGAAGGCATCAATTTTGGTGCTGTTTTCAACGTTCCGATGGTCGTCATCATTCAAAATAATCATTGGGCGATTTCAACGCCGCGTTCGAAAGCAACCAAAGCGGAAACCTTAGCTCAAAAAGCCATTGGTTATGGCATTCCTGGCATCCAAGTGGATGGCAATGATGTCTTAGCGATGTATGTCGCAACCGTAGAAGCCGTTAAACGGGCCAAAGCGGGTCTTGGACCGACTTTGATTGAAGCCATCACTTACCGGATGGGTCCACACACAACCTCTGACAATCCCAAGATTTATCGTTCTGATGAAGAAGTTGAAAGTTGGAGTCTCAAAGATCCTTTGAAACGATTTAAGAATTATTTATTGACCCAAAAAATAATCACAGAAAAATCCGATGAAGATCTCAACAAAGAGTATAACCAACTGGTCTTAGATACCTTTAAACAAGTGGAAGCCAGTGG
>DIJY01000082.1:1200-25385 GCA_002421405.1 Caryophanales bacterium UBA5632
TTTACTCAAAGAACAATATCTTGCACTCAAACACTACGAAGAAACGGAGGGACGCTAAATGGCATTACTCAATATTTTAGAAGCGGTGAATTTCGCTTTAAACACCGAAATGCAACGGGATCCATCGATTGTTGTCTATGGTGAAGACGCTGGTTTTGAAGGCGGAGTCTTTCGGGCAACCGCCGGATTGCAAAAACAATTCGGGGAGAGTAGAGTTTTTGACGTTCCGATTGCGGAAGCCGCGATTGTCGGTTCCGCCCTTGGCATGGCCATCAACGGATTAAAACCGGTGATTGAAATGCAATTTTCCGGATTTATGTTCCCTGGATACAATCAAATTGTCACGCATGTGGCGAGATTCCGTAACCGTTCAAGAAGCAAATATTCTTTGCCTTTAGTCATTCGCATGCCGTATGGTGGTGGCGTCAAAGCATTAGAACATCATTCTGAAAGTTTAGAAACTTTATTTGCACATATTCCAGGGCTTAAATTAGTCATTCCTTCCACGCCCTATGATGCTTTAGGATTGTTGCGCGCTGCAATGCGCGATCCAGACCCCGTTATTTTTATGGAACCCAAACGCATCTATCGTGCTTTTAAACAAGAAGTTCCTGAAGAAGATTACACCGTTCCCATTGGCAAAGCAAAAGTTGTCAAACCAGGAAACGATATCACCGTTGTCGCTTGGGGGGCGATGGTACGCGAAGTAGAATCTTCCCTTAAATTACTAGAAAACGATTCAATTTCGGTTGAACTCATCGACCTTCGAACCATTGCACCGTTTGATCAAGAAACCATCGTCGAATCAGTTAAAAAGACAGGCAGATTACTCGTCGTTCACGAAGCGGTTAAATCCTTTGGTCCTGGCGCTGAAATCATCGCCGCGGTTCAAGAAAAAGCTTTTTATTATTTAGCCGCTGCTCCTAAAAGATTAACGGCTCCTGATATCACCGTTCCTTTACCAAAAGGCGAACACCATTTTATGATTGATCCCAAACAAATCGCTTTCGAAATCAGAAACATTGTTTCAATGAAAGCATAAGGAGGTATTTATGTACGATTTTAAATTCGCCGATATCGGTGAAGGCATTCATGAAGGCAAACTACTGAAGTGGTTTTATAAAGTGGGAGAGACCGTCTTAGAAGGTGAAACACTTTGTATCATCGAAACCGACAAAGTGAACGCAGAAATTCCAAGTCCCGTTACCGGAAAAATTACCAAACTGGGTGCCAAGGTGGGTGAGATAATCCATGTTGGGGATACGTTAGTCTTGATTCAAGAAGCAGACGAGTTGGTAGAACCCAAAAAAGCGGTGCTAGCTGTGGTTGAAGAGGGCGAAAATGCCGGTGTCGTCGGTCAAATTGAAGTCTCCTCCGAAGTCATCGCGGCTTCGCAAGAAGTCACGCTTCATGAAGAAACCGCTGCAAAAATACTTGCCTCTCCCTTAGCCAGAAAATTAGCGAACGACTTATCGATCGATATTTCAACGGTGAAAGGATCCGGTGATTTTGGGAGAATTCTTAAAACCGATATCGAACAAATCAATGCAAAACCGAAACAAGAATCATTGCGTCCTGTTGTCCAACCCACGAAGATAGAATCCATTCAAGGCTCCAGACGTGAACCGATCACGTCGATGCGTAAAGCCATCGTCAATGCCATGACGCTTTCGAAACAAATCATTCCGCATACGATCTTAATGGATGAAATCGATGTCACTGAACTCGTCGCTTTCCGTCAGTCACAAAAACCGTTGGCTGAAGCATTAGGAATCCATCTAACCTATATGCCTTTTATCATCAAAGCACTCACCAAAACCATCCGCGAATTTCCAATCTTCAATGCTTCTTTTGATCATGATAAATTTGAAATTATTTATAAAGATTCCATCAATATCGGTTTTGCGACGGATACCCCAGAAGGTTTAATGGTTCCGAACATAAAAAACGCCGATTCATTATCGATCTTTGAACTTGCAAAACAACTCAAAGACTTACAGAATCAAGCAATTGAACGAACAATTCAACTCAAGGACATCCATNNGGGGCGTTTGACGCAACGTTTGGTGCGCCGATCATTAAGTATCCTGAAGTCGCAATTATGGGTGTGGGTAAAATCGCACCAAAACCGATTGTTAAAAACAACGAAATTGTCATCGGCCAAATCTTACCGATTTCCTTTGCGGTTGATCACCGGATCATTGATGGCGCCGACGCCGGACGCTTTGCAATGCGATTCAAACAATTCTTGAACAATCCACTGCTTCTTTTATTAACATAAATGGAACGCTATGATGTTTTAGTCTTAGGTGGTGGCCCCGGCGGTTATGTCGCTGCCATCAAAGGCGCACAATTAGGTTTAAAGGTCGCTTTGATTGAAAAAGAAGCCATTGGTGGTGTCTGTCTCAATGATGGCTGTATCCCCACAAAAACGCTGCTTAAGAGTGCAAAAGTCTATAAAACGATTCAACACGCAAAGGATTATGGCATTACCCTTGATCAACAATCGGTCGTTCCAAATTGGAGTGAAATCCTGAGCAGAAAAGCGAAAGTTGTTCAACGGTTAACAAGCGGTGTTAAAGGCTTGCTTAAAAAAAATGGAGTTGCGTTGTATGAAGGGTATGGCGAAGTCATCGATGCGCATACCATCAACGTTAATTCACAACCGATTCAAGCTAAAAATCTTATTTTAGCGACGGGCGCATCGCCCATCATTCCTCCGATTTTAGGTTTAAAGGAAGCCATTGAATCCAACTATGTCTACCATTCAAAAACATTGCTCAATTATAAAAGCATTCCTAAATCATTAATCATCGTCGGTGGCGGCGTGATTGGGATTGAGTTTGCGACTTTATTCTCAAGTTTTGGTACCCAAGTAACCATCCTTGAACGACTCGATAACATCCTGATGCCAATCGATGATGATATCAGAACGGCTTATTTGAAAATATTAAAACGCGACAACATTGAAATCATTACCAATGCCAATGTGACTGCATTTTCAAAAAATTCCGTAACATATGAACGTCTTCAACAAGCAATCACGCTAAAAAGCGAAATCGCGTTACTCTCAGTTGGAATGAAACCCAACATTGATGCCTTTCAATCGCTCCAATTAACGATGAATCAATACGGCGTTGACGTCAATGCTCAGATGCGAACAAATCTCCCCAATGTTTATGCCATTGGTGACATGACCGGTCAAATGATGCTTGCGCACGCAGCGTCCGCTGAAGGAATTGTTGCGATAGAAAATATAGCGGGAAAAAAATCGTCATTTCGGTTTGATACCGTTCCTTCTGCGGTTTACGGATTTCCTGAAATCGCTTGGATTGGCATCACTGAAAGAGAAGCCATTCAAAAAAACATTGCTTATAAAACAAGTCAATTTCCCCTTCTCGCCAATGGTCGTTCCTTAGCAGAAGGTGAAACGGATGGGTTTGTTAAAATTCTCACCCATCCGCAAAACGGAGAAATCTTAGGTGCCCATATTATTGCATCCAATGCCACTGATTTATTGTCAGAAACCGTACTGGCCATGACCTCAGAAGCGACGATTGCTGATATTGCTAATGCAATTCATCTTCATCCCTCTGTTGGAGAAGCCGTGATGGAAGCAGCGATTGGAACTCTTTTAAAACCAATTCACTATTAAGTCAAAAAGGCATTCTTATGAATGCTTTTTTATATGAATTAGTATCAATAAATGATCGTAGTATTATTTAATTATCTAAAAAAAGAGTCTTGATTTTTCTCGGTCTTTCAATTATACTGTATATATGTCGCATACACAGTTAGAGGATTTTCAACAATGCCAATATTATCAGTCAAAAACCTAAGTAAGACTTACCCAAAATTTCAGCTGAATCATGTTTCTTTTACGCTAGAAAAAGGATACATCATGGGATTCATTGGCAGAAATGGCGCAGGAAAAACTACGACCTTAAAATCGATGATGCGACTGGTGTACCCCCATTCAGGGGAAGTTATCGTCGATGGTCTAGACTTTAATCAAAATGAGTTTGAATGCAAACAGAAAATCGGATTTGTTTTAGGGGGAGTCGATTACTACCCCAAAAAGAAAATCAAGACAATCACAGAAGTTACAAAACGGTTTTATAAATCATGGGATGAAGAAGCTTACCTTGGCTACTTAAAACGTTTTGAGCTTGATCAAGACAAACGAATTGATGAACTTTCCGCGGGAATGCGAGTTAAATATTCCCTCGCTTTAGCTTTATCTCATCACGCAGAACTTCTTATTCTTGATGAACCAACCAGTGGGCTAGATCCTGTTTCACGCGATGATTTACTGAATCTCTTTCAAGAGTTAATTCAAAATGAAGATAAAAGTATCTTGTTTTCCACCCATATAACCTCTGATCTTGAAAGATGTGCTGACTACATCACTTATATTAAAGATGGCAATATCATCTACTCCGAAGATAAAGAAACTTTTTTAAATCGTTTCTTAGAAATCAGTGGTAAACAAGATCAATTAACACCTGAACTTGAAAAACATTTAGTTGGAATGCGAAAACATCGATTCGGTTTTGAGGCATTGATTGCTTCACAACAAGAAATTAACTTGTCCTCTTACGAAATTTCAAAACCGAATCTTGAATCAATCATGATTCATTTGGAAAGGGATTAATCAAGATGAAAAATTTATTGTATAAAGAATTGAAACTCTCGATTCATCCAACAAATTATCTATTTTTGGCTTTACCACTCATGCTCTTAATTCCAAATTATCCCAGTTACGTCGCTTATATCTATATGTGTCTTTCTCTGTTTTTTTTGTTTTTACTTGCCAGAGAAAACAAAGATGTCTACTTTTCATCGCTTTTACCCATTCAAAAAACGGATCAAGTCAAAGCGAGAGTCGTTGTCGTCATGGCGCTAGAATTACTTCAGATCCTCATTTCAATTCCTTTTGCAATTCTCCATTTTACCATTCCCATTATCAATCAAGCAGGAATCGAACCCAATCTTGCTTTTTTTGGATTTCAATTTGGAATGTTTGCTGTTTTTAACCTCTTCTTTTTGACTGGTTTTTATAAAACCGCACACAAAATCGGAATTCCATTGTTGATTGCTGGAATCGTTAGTATTTTGTACTATATTTTAGCCGAATCATTGGTTTGGATTTCAAATCCTTTTCAATCATTTTTGGATTCAACGGTATTATCAGTTATCCTCAAGCAATGGCCAATTCTACTTATTGGCATCACTATTTGGGTATGCTTAGGATACATTACTTATAAAATATCGGCCAATCGTTTTCTAAAAGTCGATGTGTAAGAACGATGAACATCGTCATCAATCACGATTCCGATACACCCATCTATCGACAAATTGTTGAACAAATTACGCTTCAAATTATCCATAATGAACTCCATGCAAACGAAATTCTACCTTCGATTCGTGCCATTGCACTTGATCTAAAAATTAGTGTTATCACGACCAAAAAAGCCTATGAAGAACTTGAATCCATGGGGTTAATCTACACAGTATGTGGTAAAGGATGTTTTGTCTCTATCATCAAGCATGATGAAAGCATCAAGCAACGCAACGAATTGGCAATGAATAGAATGAGAAAAGATATCGAGTTTTATAAGTCAATCGGACTCACATTTGATGAAATAATAATATTGTATCAAAGTCTCAAATAATTCAGTTTATTAGTTTCATATCTTATTTTAACTACAAAAGGCATTCAGCTGAATGCCTTTTGTTTTAATCAAATAAAACTTTTGAAAATGCCTCAAGTGGCATTTTAAAATTTTCTCCCGAATGACTGACTGTTGTTAAGTATACCTCTTTATCAAATGGAATCTTAACGAAATTCTTCATTGAATGATCAATTTTGCCATCAAAATAGATGAGTTCTTCTATGAGTCCCATGTCCACTTTCACTTTGATAGAATAAGGATCCATCGTTTTATTAATTTCAAAAGCCGGTGATTCAGCGTAATTCCAATCCCATGATTGATATTTTGATGTTTTTAATGCTTCGATGGCTTCAAGATCCGATTCTGATAGAAAAATCGTTTTTGTGAAAGGTTGATTGGTTTTTAACCAAAATTTCAATAGAAATTCTTTAAATTCATCGATTTTCATCGGAGTTAATAAATAATCGACGACATTTCGTCACTTTCGAACGATTTGATTTTACCCCGAATGATTCAAAATCTTTTGAAGGTTTTTTGATGATTTTATTCAGGTGTTTTAAATCCGATGAAAATAAGATTGTCCCATGATGTAACATTCGATTTTGATAATAACTTTGAGCATTTCCACTAATTTTTTGATCTTGAATGCAAATATCACTTCTGCCACTTAAGTGTGCATCGACTTTTAATTCATTTAAACAGTGAATGATGGGTTCGGTAAAATACTTGTAGTTGCTGATGGCATCTTTATAGTTGTTTGTAATCACCGAAAAATTTAAATTTCCTAAATCGTGATAGACCGTCCCCCCTCCTGAAATTCTTCGAATAATCGGAATCTGATGTTTTTTGGCATATTCGACACTGACTTCTTCAAAGACAATTTGATTTCTGCCAATGATGACCGAAGGCTCATTTTGCCATAATAAAAGAATATCTTCTTGACACTCAATGTTTTTGAAGATATATTCCTCCCAAGCAAGATTAAAATAAGGATCGGTTGACTGACTGAAAATCGTTTTCATAAGCACTCCTAAATTGATAATATCAGTTGATAAACTAATTTCCCAAAATCACTCGATATTTTTTTTGCAGCAGATAATACTTCTTCATGCGATAATTTTTGAGGTAAAATCCCCGTTGCCATGTTGGTTAAGCAAGAAATTCCTAACACTTCCATCCCTGCATACGAAGCCACTAAGGCCTCTGGTACCGTCGACATTCCGACAGCGTCGGCCCCGAGCAATCGTATCATTCTTATTTCGGAAGGCGTTTCGTAAGTGGGGCCACTCCACCAAGCGTAAACACCGTGATTTAAATGAATTTTTAAACGTTTGGCAAAGAGATCTGCCTTTTCAATCAAGCGCCGCGAATATATCTCCGATGCATCGGGAAATCTCGGACCGATTGATGGATCGTTTGGACCGATGAGAGGATTATTCCCCGTCAAATTGATATGATCTTCAATCACCATCATTTGACCTGCTTTGAATTTTTGGTTTACTGCACCACAAGCATTCGAAATAATTAAAGTTTTAATGCCAATCGCGGCCATAAACGCAATCGGAAACGTCACATCTGATAACGGATAACCTTCATAATAATGATAACGACCCTTCATCACTAACACACTTTTTCCTTCGAGTTTTCCAAAATAGAAAGCCCCTTGATGGCCTTCGGTTGTTGGTCGAATAAAATGAGGAATATCCGAAAATGAAATCATGGTTAATTGGGTTAGTTTGTCGGTCAGGCCATCAAGACCAGAACCAAGAATAATCGCAATGGTCGGTTTTAAGGCCGTAATCGATTCAATTTTGACTTTCGCGTCCAGTAATTTTTGATTCATATAATCATCACCCTCATTTCATGATATTATTATATCATTATTTTATATATTTACTATCACGAGTTCAACTGACTCCGATTTTGTTATAATAGAGACGGTGATCAAATGACGAAAGTATTCCACGAATTTAAAGCCATCATCCATCCCGACTCCGAGATATTAATTCTCGGCAGTTTTCCTTCGGTCAAATCGAGGGAATTACATTTTTTTTATATGCATCCGCAAAATCGTTTTTGGCGAGTTTTATCAGAAATTTATCAAGATGATTTTATCAATGTTTCAATCGAAGAAAAAAGAAACTTACTTTTTCGCTACCATATCGCGCTTTATGATGTCATTGAATCGTGTGAAATCGAAGGTTCATCTGATGCCTCCATTCAAGCTGTCCAACCGACAAATATCAATGACTTGATTCACAAAACACGTATTTCACAGATTTATCTCAATGGTCAAAAAGCATTTCATTTGTTTGAAAAATACAACAAAAATTCGCAAATTTCTTACCAATTGCTCCCATCAACGTCACCCGCCAATGCTAAAATGACGCTTGGACAACTCATCGAAGCTTGGAAAGTAATTAACCTTAAAAAATAAAGCAGTTGGGCATCCGCCGAACTGCTTATTTTTTATTCAGATCGTTTTAAGTCTTTATCCATGTACATTCGGTCTTCCGCTTGACGGTACACCTCATCAAAATTTGCTTTTTCAGTTTTGATCGAATGTCCGACTGCAAAAGAAATTCCTTCTTCTTTGCTTTTTTCTTCAAGTAATCGCATTTTTTGTCGGATTTGCATCTCATTCGTTGCTGGAATGAAGATTAAAAATTCATCGCCACCAATGCGGACAATTAAATCATTTTCATGACAGATGGAAAGAATTAAATCTGCGGTCCGTTTGATGAGTTGATCCCCTGCCAAATGACCTTTGGAATCGTTCGTCGATTTCAAATTATTCATATCGATGAAAATGATACCCATCGGATAATCTTCTTTTGATAATTTTGAAAGATGTTCTTCGAGATAATGGCGATTATAGAGTCCTGTCAATTGATCGTGTACACTCAGATATTCGATGTGTGCTTGATTTTGTTTCAACGCTTCTAACACTTTATGGTTTTCGGAGATATCAATAAATGTAAAGATGGAACCAATGGAATTTCCTGTCACATCTTTTAATGAATTCAGGTGCGTTTGGAAGAAGTTCCCTTGAAATTCAAAACTGTCATTATGTACCATATTTCGAATTGATTCAACCTCGGGTGCGTATTGAGCAATTTCATTTAGCGAATGATTGATAAATTGTTTTAAAAAAGGAAAGATATTCAATGCATAAGGGTTGATATCTACGAGATAGTTGTTATAATCAAAAACTAAAATTCCTTGATTTGCGACTTCGAAAAATTCATCATGCGCAATTGGTTTCAGTGATATTAAATAACGATTAAAAAGCACTGTTCCAAAAATTACAATGGAAATTGGCATGAAGACCGCAGCGAACAAAATCCCTGACGACATTTCCGGAAATAAACCCAAAACAATGCCAACCCATGGCCAAACAGACGTTATGACTAACCTTGAAGCCACTTTTTTTGCGCCGGGAATACATTTTTTCGAATAGATAAAATAATTTAGAGAAGCATAAAGAATTAAGAGAATGGTATATCCCATTTGAATGTAGAACCAAAATCCTCTTTGAAGTTCAAGCAAGTAATTATAAGGACCTTCAACCATCGTTCTAGAAGTATAATACCATGTATGATAACCAGACGTGTGAACTAAAATAAAAGTGATGAACGGAATAAGAAAGATCAAGAACCCAAATCCTTTAAACGGAACTTTGATGCGAGTAAAGCGAAAAGATACATAGAGCCAAATCGTAGGAAGAAATGGAAGGGCAAAATACTGAACATGATTCCAAAAGATCAAATCATCTAGTGTCTTGGCATTGATTTCAAATAAGTATCCAAATAATGAAATGGTTAAAAATAATCCAAGAATTCCAATGGATCTTGCAATGGGAGTTTTTCGATTAATCAACGCATACATCGTAAATAAAGCACTGGTTAGCCCTGCAAGAAAAAAATAGATATTCAGAAAAACGAGCATTCCATTCATGGTTGATCCACCTCAGTATTCTAAAGATAATAAATACAACCTTTAGATGAATATATTAGGTAATGTTATGAACTAAATCTATTATATCATATTTACAAAAATTGGAAATATCAAAAAATGGCAAATAAATAGTCTAAAAAACTTAAAAGTCTATCAATCTTACATTCATACCGATAAGTTGATTGAATAGTATCGATAAAATTAATCACTTGAATTGAAAAAAACAAGATATTATGGTATAAATTAACCAAGTAAATTTGGTATAAAATTAGGAGACTTTCAATGGATAACAGAACACTACTGGTCGCACTTGGAATCATTGCTACAAGTTATTCTTTTTTATTTCTATTATTAAGTTATAAGCGACGTGATAAGTCATTCCTTGTTTTTTCAATTGGCTTCTTTTTTGCACTCATTTTAGCGCTTTTAACTTATCAGCAAGGAAACTGGCATCCTTTCTTTAGCGTTATCTTATTAAATATGTCTTACTATGTTTTTTTATACCTTCTTTCCGCCGGTTTCAAAGTACTTTATAACCTTCCACTTTTTAACAAACGGACTTTGATTTATTTTTTGTTTTTTTTCTGCTTGTTTATCGTCTTTACTTTTGTCTTCCCTCACTACAGTATTCGAATCATCCTCAGTTCTATCATGGCGTTGATTGTAATTTATATGAACTATAAAGAATTAAACCCTACCTTGTTAAAAGAAACTCCCAAATATTCGATTGTTTCAAAATCAGTCGTTTTAATTTATCTATTCATCGCCATCCTCAGAATTCTTTTTGCTATGATCACCTTTCGAGCAGAAGGTATATTAATAGAAGACGCCCTCTTCACGACAATAACAAACATGTTTATTTTTATCAGTATCAATGTATGGTCCATGATGATATTATCTGCTGATTACGCAAAATTACATTCAATTTTGAAAGAGCAAAACGATCAATTAGCGAAACTTGCATTGAAAGATTCTTTAACTGGACTTTATAACCGCCATTTCTTAGAACAAGAAATGCAAAGATATACGACAATTTCAACTTCTTACAATCAACCCTTGTCCTTTATCATGTTTGACTTAGACAATTTTAAAATTGTGAACGATGTCTATGGTCATGATTATGGTGATCAAGTTTTAATCAAAGTCGCTGAAGTAACGTTAAAAACCATTCGACCTTTGGATATTGCCTATCGCTGGGGTGGTGAAGAATTTTTAATCATCTTACCGAACACGCCAATCGCTTCTGCCAACGAACTCGCTGAAAATCTACGTGTCGCTGTGAAAGAAGCTTTTTTCGAGAAGAAAGGTCAGGTCACGATTAGTTTAGGTGTCTCTGAATATAAAGCCAATGACTCATCACTGAGTTGGTTTAGAAGGGCGGACTACGGATTAGGACAAGCAAAAAAGACTGGAAAGGATAAAGTCGTCGTTTGGCCATCGCATCAACCGCTACCGCTTGCATTTGCGACCGTCGATTGGCATGAATCTTGGAATTCAGGACACCCTGAAATTGATAAACAACACAAAGAATTGATTCAACTGTCCAATGAACTCGCCGCCATTGCGCTTGAAAGAGAAAATATCGGTCAGGTCATTCATCAACTCGATATTATTATGGAACACGTGATGGCTCATTTCAAATATGAAGAACAAATCTTATTTCAAATTGGGTATGACCAATTTGATTTACACCAAGCGGAACACAATCATTTAATCACTCGTTTCCAAAAATTACTTGAGGACGCTAAAGCGAATAAAGTATCAATCAAAGAATGTTTTGATCAAATTGCTGGAACGTTAATCATTGGTCATTTGCTCCATTACGATAAACTGTTTTTCCCTTTATTTGAAGATTAATAAAAAAGAACTGACAAACGATTTTGAAATGATCTGTCAGTTCTTTTCTTTAAGCTTTAATAGCCATTATATCTTCATTTTTCGCTAAATTTTTAATCCAATAGCCTTTTCGGTATCTTGACAAACCAAATAGCCCCTTTGGTATATCGGTTAACTGAACAATCAAAAACATGATGGTGACGGGCCAATCGGTGAAACGTGACATCACAAAGGCAATTGGGACTGCCACAACCCACATATAGACGGAATCCATCAATAGCGTTGATTTCGTATCGCCGCCTGATCTTAAAGTAAAATACAAAGCAACGTTAAATGAATAAACCGGTATAAAAATCGCGTTCACGCGGATGTTAAACATGGCAATGGCTTTTGTTTCTTCTGAGACACGATAGATATCTAAGACAAAGAAACTTAATATGAATAACAAAACTCCCATACAGGCTGCAAAGAACACCGCAAATGCAATCAATTTTCTGGCATTATCTTTTGCTTCTTCGAGTTCATTTCTTCCCAGCGTGTTGCCAACTAATACCGCAATTCCGGTTGCCACACCGCCAAATGTCACAAAGACTAATTGAGAGATTGCTCCCGTGATGTTTTGTGCCGCAAACGCGTATTCACCTCTTAACGAGTAGGCTTGCATAAACATCGTTTGTCCTGTCGACCATAAGGTTTCATTGAGCATTAAAGGTAATGCCATCGCAAAAATAGCTGTTAAGACTTTTTTATCAATTTTAAAAAGATCTTTGAGTTTTGTGTCAAATTGAATGCCTTTACGTTTTAACAAAATTAAAGATAAACTGAATTCAACACACCTCGCAATCAAAGTGGCATAAGCTGCGCCAATGATGCCAAGTTTTGGAAAACCAAATAAGCCAAATATCAATAAAGCATTTAACGCTGTATTCGTTAAAATTGCGCCAATTGAGATAAACAATAATGGCTTTGTTATTCCCATATCTCTAAATGTATTCGCTATCGCAATTGTTAAGACCCAGGGTAATATGCCAAACCGAATAATCTTTAAATAGGCCATCGCATTATTGATGGTTTCTGGATTTGAAGTAAATAAACTGATTAATCCTCTCCCAAAAAAAGTAAAAATCACAAACGAAACCACAAAAACGGTCAAAGCAGTCATAACTTTAAACCGAAATGTTTGCTTTAATTTGTCAAAATCTTTCGACCCAAAATATTGAGCGCTATAAATACCGGCACCACCAATGGCGCCAAAGGTAATGAGCATCATCACAAAATAGAGTTGATTGACGGTCGATACCGAAACAATCGCAGATTCCTCTAAGGATCCAACCATGACATTATCAACGAGTTGTACTGATGAGGTAATCAACTGTTGCGCCACAATCGGAAGTGCGACAGTGAATAGATTACGATAAAATTTTTTGTCTCCGATTAAACTTTTGATGTTCATGATGAATCCCTTTCAATCTTATCTTATTTACCTTATTATTTTACACGTTTTTCACTTGCTAGGCAAACAATATTGATCAATAATAAGAATAACTTATTTCGTCAATCTATAGCACAATTGAAAGTCATTTGATATAATGATTTTTGTTATCGATTCATTAGGAGGACATATGTTTAATCAACCTTATGATTATTATCCTTATTCATCAAAAAGATCAGTCCAATATGCCAAAAATGGGATGGTGGCCACCTCTTCGCCTTTAGCTGCAGAAGCAGGACTAGAGATTTTAAGAATGGGCGGCAATGCAATTGATAGTGCCATCGCGACTGCGGCTTGTCTAACTGTTGTGGAACCGACTTCAAACGGGATAGGCGGTGACGCCTTCGCTTTGGTGTGGTTTAATCAAAAACTCCATGGTTTGAATGCGAGTGGCTTTGCCCCTGAACGCATGAATATCGATAACATCCATTCAAAAGGACTCGATACCATTCCAAGATTTGGTTTGGTTCCCATCACCGTTCCGGGAGTCCCTGCAGCATGGGCGAGTCTCAATCAAAAATTTGGGAAATTATCTTTAATCGATTGTTTACGACCAGCAATTCGATATGCATTAGAAGGTTACCCCGTCAGTGAACATGTCGCAAAACATTGGCAAAATGCTTTTAATATCTATCTAAAGCATTTAATAGGGAATGAATTTAAACCGTGGTTTGAAACCTTTTCATTCAATCAAAAAGCTCCGTTAAGGGGGCAGATTGTTAAATTGCCGCATCATGCAAAAACATTAGAGACCATTGGATTAACCAATTCAGACGACTTTTATCAAGGTCAAATCGCTGATCAAATCGATGCTTTTTCTCAAAAATATAACGGTTTTATCCGCAAAAGCGATTTGATGAAATACAAACCCCTTTGGGTTGATCCAATTTCAATCAATTATAAAGGGTATGACATTTATGAAATACCTCCGAATGGACAAGGTCTAATTGCATTACAAGCTTTAAATATTATCAAGGGTTTTGATTTTTCTGTCAAAGAGGACGAAAGTACGTACCACAAACAGATTGAAGCCATCAAACTCGCATTCGCTGACGGTTTATCACAAATCAGCGATCCCGATTTCATGAAAATCTCACATCATCAACTTTTGTCTGATACTTACGCACAATTAAGACGTGACATGATAACCGAGCACGCTTTAGAGCCAACGCCTTTTGATTTTAAGGATGCCGGTACGGTCTATCTATGTACTGCGGATCATGAAGGAAATATGGTTTCTTATATTCAAAGCAATTACATGGGATTTGGTTCTGGTATCGTCATTCCAAATACCGGAATTGCAATGCAAAATCGCGGACTTAATTTCTCGCTGGAAACAAATCATCCTAATGAACTCAAACCTTTCAAACGACCTTATCATACAATTATTCCCGGTTTTATCATGAAGGACAAACAAGCAATCGGTCCTTTTGGGGTCATGGGTGGTTTCATGCAACCACAAGGTCATCTTCAAGTCATCATGAATCTCATTGACTTCAAGATGAATCCCCAATCAGCGGTTGATGCGCCGAGATGGCAATGGGTGGATCATAAAAAGGTGATTGTTGAACCCAGCGTTTCGAACGAAATCATTGATGCCTTAATCAAACGCGGCCATGAGGTCAAAATTGAAAGTGAATTGTCGAACTTTGGAAGAGGTCAAATAATCTTACGAAACCCAGAAACCGGCGTTTACACAGGTGGTACCGAACCAAGATGCGATGGTCATATTGCCCTATATTAATAAAAACAGTTTCCGAACGGAAACTGTTTTTATGTTTATGATTTCTTGTTTTGTTGTTTAGGCTGTGAATATTTTGATTTATCTGAGTCTTGATTTTTCTTTAATTGATTTAACTGTTGCTGCGATGGAGCTGCATATTCAGTATTTGGTCGTTTTGTCGCTTTAGGAAATGGTTTAGAAGTCTTACGGTTCGATTGTGGTTTTTGAGTGGATTGTGGCTTTTGAAATGATTGTTTTGGGGGTGGAAGTTTTTGTGCAACTCGTTGTTCTTTTTTCTCGAATGAAGCCGAGAAGCGGTGATTTTCAACGACTGGAACTCTTTTGCCAATGTGTCTTTCGATATCTTTCAGTAATCCTTCTTCCTCTTCAGAACAAAATGAAATTGATTCTCCCGATAGTCCCGCTCTTCCAGTTCTTCCGATGCGGTGAATATACGTTTCGGGCACTTCAGGCAAATCGAAATTGACGACTAAACTTAGTTTTTCGATATCAAGTCCGCGAGCAGCGATATCCGTTGCGACCAATACGCGTAAATCATGGCTTTTGAATTTCGCTAAAGCTGACGTTCTTGCCTGTTGTGATTTATTTCCATGGATGGCTTCAGCATAAATATGATTAAGGCCTAAATCTTTAACGAGTTTATTGGCACCGTGTTTCGTTCTCGTGAATACCAACACGGAATCAATTTTCGCATCTTCCAAAATCGAGACTAATAGATTTGTTTTATTTCGCTTTAAAACATAATACAGTTTTTGCTTGATTGCTTCAACGGTTGTTTCAACAGGATCAATTGCTATCCTAACAGGGTTGATAAGGATTGTGTTTGCTAGATCAGCAATTAATTTAGGCATGGTCGCTGAAAAAAGCATGGTTTGTTTTTTCTTAGGTAATTCATGAATGATTTTTTTCACGTCATTAATGAAACCCATGTCAAGCATCCGATCAGCTTCATCTAAAACGAAAAACTCAATTTGCTTTAAATCAATATATCCTTGATTCATCAAATCGAGCAATCGACCGGGTGTCGCAATTAAGACATCAAGTCCTGCTTTCAATGCTTCGGTTTGTGATTTTTGTTTGACGCCTCCGTAAATAACAATCGATTTCACGCCAAGATTTTGACCGTAATTTCGAAAACTTTCTTGAATTTGCATTGCCAACTCACGCGTCGGCGTTAAGACTAAAGCTTTAATTGTCCGGTATTTTCTTGGAAGGTGTGTCGGAGAATAGAGCTTTTGTAATATTGGAACTGCAAATGCGGCTGTTTTACCCGTACCTGTTTGTGCACTTCCAAGCAAGTCTTTTCCTGA
Organism: Caryophanales bacterium UBA5632; assembly: GCA_002421405.1. GTDB lineage: Bacteria > Bacillota_I > Bacilli_A > Izemoplasmatales > Hujiaoplasmataceae > UBA5603. The sequence continues at coordinate 17,215 of DIJY01000082.1, forward strand.
TAATAAAACCGGTATTGCTTGTTCTTGAATCGGTGTTGGGACTAAGTACCCTTCACTTTTTAAAGCTTCAGTGATTGGGTTAATAATTTTCAGTTGTTCAAATGTCATGGGTGACGCTCCTATTTCTATTGCGATTTATTTATTGCCAATGATTCGAATCAATTTGAATTTTCAGTCCTTTGTCAACTAAAAACTTAACAAATACACGTTCTAATTCCGTTGATTCAAAGCATCGATTGAAGATAATTTTGGTATGATTATTATATGTGTTGACGGCGACACCAGGCTTTTTTCCAGATGCTAAATTGAATTCAAAGGCCGTCACATGATCAGCCATTGTTTCAGGGAGTTTGATTTCGCCAAAGTTCGTTAAAGATATCGATGATGGACGATGTCCGATGATGGAATACCCTATCTTAAAAATCATTTTTTTCAGGGCAAGCGGTAATATTTTTACTAAAATATTTTTTTCAAATTGCACATTTTCATTCAAACGATCTTGTAAACGATTGAGGGTTAATTCTTGACGAAATTGATTTTGAGTCATTGAGAGAACCGTATCGAATGACAAATTTTTGCCTTCTGTATAGAGGGTCGTGTTAAAAAACAAAGAAAAGTTTCTTAAACTTTGAGAATACAAAAATCTTCTCATATTGACGGGAACACTGATTCTTATGGGATGTTTCGCTAATTGTTTTTGATTTCCAGATTGAATGATGGAGTAACTGATTAAAGCAACTAAAAATTCTGAAACAGTTGCTTGATATGATTTTGATAATTGTTTGAGTTGAACCGTATCGATGGTAGCAGCAATTAATCCAATGCCACCTTTATCTTTGAAAGCTTTCCCTCGAAAGCGATATGCGGTCGTGTTTAAAAATTTATTGCGCTTTTTCTTGGTAAATAAAGCATTATAACTATCTTCAAGTTCTTCTCGTGAAGGTCGATCGTCAAGTGAAAGAACACTTCCATCATTGACTAATGGATAGCCAGCTAGTTCAAGATATCGAAATACGACGGCTTTTAGTAACGCAAAAGCGCCAGTTCCATCAGACAAACTATGAAAAACTTCTAAACTAATTCGGTTTTGATAATAGAAAAACTTGAAAAGATAGCCATTATTTTTATGAGCAATCATTTCCTCACAAATATATGACGATTCATTGCGAATGATAACCGGTTTTAAATTTGGTTCATAATAAAACCAGAAAAAACCTTGATGCAATTTGACAAAAAATGATGGAAAACGGTCCCTCGTATCTTCAACCGCTCTCAATAAAATATCTTTATCAATCAAATCAGTTAATTGAGCAGCAACCCGAAAAACGCCACTATTCTTTTCAGTGGCGACGACAGGATATATTTTAGCTGCATTATCGAGACGCAACCAGCGTGAATCATAAGCAAGTGTCGACTTCATTTTATTCCTCTTTTGTTCATTGACCCAAACATTGTATCACAAAACAACAAAATAAGATACAAAGATATCATCACAGACATCATCAAATCACTTAATGATTCATTTATTTAGTCGACGCAAGTTGTATCAAAGCATGACATTTGATATAATTAAAAAAAGAATGATTCATGAAAGAAGTGATATTCATGAAAAAAATCATCGTTTTTATCTGCTTATCATTCCTGCTTTTTACTTCTATTTCTTGCGATTCAAATTCAAACTTATCTGGGATGTCTGATGGCGAAGGGTTAGACTATTTTTTATCACGAATTCGTCTCAATATTGAAAATCAGGGTGGCTATATCTCAAACAATATATTTGTGAAAACAGTTTACTCAAAGGAAAACCAATTTAAGTCTCTCACCGCTTCAAGTATTTATGCTCACTTTTCAACGGATTCATTTGATAGAATCGACACCCTTGGATTTCATAATTCAAATGGATTATGGGAAACTTATTTCACAAAAGATGAAACATTCATGCGAATGTCAACTGACAATAACACGCGTTACATTGACTACTCAACCAAACCAGATTATGAAATAATCGCCGGAAATGAAAAAAACGTATTGCGATATCCTTCAGAACTTGGAGCAAAAAAAGTGAAGTTTAATGGTCTAAGCCGTTTTGAAGCGAGTTTAAATAAAGATGAATTACAAGAAAGTGATTGGCTTTATAATATTCAAATTCCTTTTATGTATCTTTATTCATACATCGATAATTTTAAAGATTTCCGATTCAAAGCCGAATTCACCTTTGAACCGCACGGCATTTACAATCCCAATTATGTTTTACAACTTTATTGTGAATGGCGCTTTCCACTCGACGCCGAATATAATTATGAACTGCATATCTACTCAATGACAACCAATTACTATCTTTCTGAATCAGGTTCTTTAGATCCAACACTCACAAATCCAAATCAACAAGATATCGTGGCGATTAATCCCATTTATATAACGCGTTTTCGTAATGCAGGCGAATACGTAAGGTATAATGCCAGTATTGTCCAAGATTGTTATTTTGGTTTCTTTTTTGAACCCGGGATTTATGAGTTAATCAATATGAATATAGAGAATCCATTTTCTTATCAACTCTATAACAGCCAAAAGGAGCTGCAATTCATCGATAATCATACAATGAATGTTTATACGAGAGGCTACTATTATTTAAAGGTTACGGACTATATCGAACCCACCCTCTATTATGGGTGGTTCCAAAAATTAAATCCTTAATAAAAATGCTTGCCCTCAGGGACAAGCGTTTTTTTACTTTAAATTAGCGCGAATGAAATCACATCGTTTAGCAAGTGACTCTTGAGTTATTTTGCTTTTTAATACAACATCATAGCCATGTACTGTTCCTTTTGTCGCATGCAATGTTGAAGGGACATTGGCCTTGATTAATCGATCATGGAACATCAGCCCTTCATCGACCAAACAATCAAATTCTGCCGTTTCAATATACACGGGTCCGATTCCGTGAATATTGTCATGAAGCATTGGAAAGGCATATTGATGAAGTCCATCGGTTCCATTTTTATAGAATACTTTATGAATCAATGGAAACATGGACGCATTAAACATGGGTGTATCTGTATAATTTTTCCTTGAAGGAGTTGTGCTATCTTTAATTAATCCAGGATAAACTAACATCAGTGCTTTTAAGGGATACTGTAAATGATCTTGATTATACAGGGATAAGCCACAAGCTATATTTCCCCCCGCAGAATCCCCTGCGAGTCCAAGTTGATTCGCTTCAAGTCCCAAAGCATCCGCATTCTCATACACAAATTGTAAAACATCGATGGCATCATAAAGTGCGGTTGGAAAGGCATATTTGGGCGCGAGTCGGTAATGAACCATCATGCCGACTGTTTGTGTCTTCTTAACAATATGACACAAATTTCGCTTGTGGATGTGAGTTGCACACATCATAAAGCCTCCACCCGGGAAATAGAGAAACCCACTCAATTTTCCTGTTGTGTTTTTGGGATAAAATAAATCCACTTTTACAAGACTTTGATCTCGTGTTTGTACCTGAATTTGTTTTCGAATGACACGTGATCCTTTGGGGGTAATAAAGTATGCAATCTTTAGCATTATATTTTCTAATTTCAATAGTGTTATTTTTTTTGACATATGCATATATTGCATCCACCAAAAGTCTTTGTGAATTGGATATTTCAAAGTAATCTCCCCTTGTATAATAAATTATAATTCATCACTCATATATTAATTGTATCATAAAATTGGATACTTTCCAAGTTTCAAATTTCTATATTTTAAAAAAAATCCACCCTATTAATATATTGTTCAATTCCATCGTTTTTTTGAAATGAAAAAGGAGAGCTCACTTGAGTTCTCCTTATTTTTGAATCAATACTTCTCCCACAATGTCAGGTGTTGAAGGCATGTAATAATAATAGCCTTGAACAAAATGACAATCTGTCTGTTTTAAATAACTGATATGTTCTTCGGTTTCAATCCCCTCAGCCAATACGGTAAATCCAAGTAATTTCGTTAAATTGACGATGGCATTGAAAATCGGTAATCCGGTATCTGTCAGATATTTCATACAGAATTGACGGTCAAGTTTCACCATATCAACGCGATATTTTGTTAAGTACGAAAGTCCAGCATGACCCGATCCAAAATCGTCAATCGCCGTATGAATTCCGATTTTGACTAATTCAGTTAAAAAGTCATATGCGATTTGTTCTTTCCGAATCACGGCGCTTTCGGTCATTTCAATCCCTAGGTAATGGGCTTCGACATTGTATTCAAAAAGCAAAGATAGAATGTATTGCAATAAACCATCATCTTCGAGTTGATGAGATGATAAATTGACGAAAACAGGGACTAATTTTGCACCTTGTAATTTCCATATCCCGATTTGTTCAATTACGTTTTTGAGAACAATACGCCCAATCATATTAATGATGCCGCCTTGTTCGGCTAAGGGAATGAAGACACTCGGTGATATATTTTCATCTTTAATTCGTAATAAGGCTTCTATCGAAATGATTTCATTGGTGTCAATATTGACTTGCGGTTGATAGACGATTGTGAACCCATCGTTTTTGATGGCTTGTTTCATTTTTTTAACAATCTCCATGTCATTCCGAATGATAACGTCCATCTTATCATTATAAAATTCAACAAAGTTTTTTCCCCGTTTTTTTGAGTAATACATTGCAATATCAGCTTTGCGAATGAGTTGTTCAATATCACTATCGTGTTCCGGAAATAAACTGACACCAATTCCAGAATCCAAAGGGTATTCAATATGATCAACTTCAAAGGGTAGATCAAACATCGAAGCAACATTTTCTATCCAACTTCTTAAATCGACCATTGAATGATAACGATGATACATAAAAAACTCATCGCCACCATATCTTGCAAAGAAAGTATCTTCATCTTTCAAGGTTTGGAAACGTTTGGTGAATGATTTTAACAACGCATCGCCAAAATTGTGGCCTAGCGTATCATTATAAGATTTGAATCCATCTAAATCAAAGAATACGACTGCTATTTTCTCAGCGGTTTTAATGACTTCAGTCAATTTTTCTATAAATGCCAATCGATTGGGGATCCCAGTCAAAAAATCAGTATACGCCATCGTCGCAATTCTTTTGTTCAAACGAATATTTTTATGGTTTTCATCGGTAATTCTTTTGGATAATCCATCCAGCGTTTGATACAATCCGGAAAAGACACTTTTTTCATCAATCAAACGGTGGGTGTTGGTCGATTCGACGTCCATGGTTGAGATTGCTTCATTTAAATCGCGTAAAGGTCGAAATATTTGAATGTATTGGGTAAAGAAATAGATTCCTGCAAAACTGATTCCCATGATAATAAAAATGACAACCAAATAAATCCTTGTTTGATTATAAAATAGTAACGAGTATCCTAACGCTAATATTCCGACGATTTCATCATTTTCGTAAATCGGATAAGCTGCTTCTAATACCGTGCTATTTAATTGCGGATAATGCCATTCTGATGCAAGTGGCTTTCCCGAAAAAACCGTTTCATAATCTTCATCTCCACCATAATTCGCGCCGATATCATCTAAATCCGTATCAGCAATCGCAATATAATCTTGATCAACGATTAAAGCATAGAGAATACCAACATTATCGACAACGATACTTTCTAAGACCGCTTGGTATTCATACGGCGCTGTTTGTGATAAAACAAATTCTGCTCGAACCCCGACTTGAACGAAATAACCATCCTCTGCCATGAGATAAACAAATTTAAAATAATCGTCGCTATCAGTCGATTTGCGAATATTTTCGATGCGAACATCTTCTCCGCTCATCATAAAATCATAAATTGGATCTCCGACTTGGGCTGTCCAACCGAGATACACGCCACTTGAATCATATAATACTACTCCCGTCGGGCTGTAAAAATAGATTAACTCAGAGTTAGATAATTCTGTCAATTGGAACAAATAAGCATTATCGATTAAATCACGATGCGCCATCACGATTCTAGCAGTCGTGAGGAGTGTCTCATCAATACTATCTAGCAATAATTTTTGATATTTAATGTTTTGCGTAATCGTCTCAGAATGTAATCTCGCTGTTTCAATGGCGTCCAATTGAAATTTTTCACGATATTGTGTAATCGTAATCGAATAGATTAAAAATGAAAGTGCAAAGATAAAAGCCGTTGTTAAAATCAACGGCAGCGCAAATATTCGTTTAAAGTTGATTGGTTTCATCCCTTGCATTGATTCCTCCAGTAATAAATGTGCTCTTACAATTTTGACCGTATTTTTAAATTATAACAATAAATTGTGGATTCTGTTACCTTTTTATAAAAGTATTTTAATAATGAATATATATCAATCCAATTCTACAAAAAAAAGTTGCTCGTTTGAACAGCTTTTTATCAATATTTTATATTTATTCGGTTGAATGTTGACGATGTTTATCAGATATTTTCTTAATTGATAAATAGTACTTAATGAACCTTAAGGCAGAGGAAGGGACAAAATCATCTCGATTGACGAAATCAATCATCTTCATTAATGAAATCCATTGATAATCGATTGTCTCATTTTCTTGAAGGGTTATGGGTTGTATTTCTGAATGAACCATACAGACAAATCCAAAAACAAAACATGAATTAAACTTTTCTTTAAACAACTCGATGAAATCGTCATCTTGAACAAATAGTCCGGTTTCTTCTAGCAGTTCACGCTTCGCTGCTATTCTTGGCGTTTCACCTTTTAGAACCGCTCCCGCAGTGACTTCCCAGTAAAGAGGGAAAATCTTTTGTGAATCGCGCAATGTTACAAGACATTCGTTGTTTTGATTAATGGTATAAATTTCAACAATGTAATGATACTGACCGTTCGGAATCTTTTCGCCACGAATTATATCTTTTCCAAGTCGATTTCCATCAATGTCATATGCGTCAAATAGTTCAGGTTGTTTCTCCATGATTCAATCCTCAATTCTATTCAGACACATTGTATCACTGTCCAATGCTTTTTTCTACCGAAAAAAAAGAAAAGGTGGCTTTCGCCACCCAAATTATATGATTTCCATCTCTTTCAGTTTAATGTATTTCGGACCTTCATATCCTTCAATTTCTATGGTTTCTTTCGACAAAGAAAGTGACGATAAACTTTTTTCAATGTTTCCGCTAAATGAAAAGCCAGAAACAGGATGATGGAATCTTCCATCAAAATAGATTGCCAAACGAACTTCTCCGCCGATATACCCCGAATACATATCGATTTGAATTCCGGATAGAGCGATAATTTCTAAATGTGGTTTCTTCGTCAATTGTTCATAGTTCGATTTTCCTTTGGGAACAAAAATCGTTTTTAATGATCCAGAGGGCTTTATTCCCAAGTATTGAGCATATTGATTTACCCCATAATAATTCGTCAGTATTCCTTTTTCGATGACTTTAATGGGCGATAAAAGCACACCATCTTTATCAAAAGCATCGGCTTTTGAAGCGGGTTTTAATCCAATGTTTAAATAGTCGCCACTGACATCTTTTTGAATGGCATCCCCAATCACTTTATCCGTGTTTTGGCGATAGATTGAGTCATAAGAATAGTCTTCAATTAAATTTTCGAATAGGTTTTTCAAATCTTCATCTTTTAGTAAAACATCTACCTTTGTCACTTCTTTGATTGCTTTCGCTTGATAGCGAACCGTGACATCTTTTAAAGCGTTTATCGCATCTTCTTTGATGAGTTCAAAGTCAATGGTATTATAAGTGTAGTATTTGTAAAGTTCGACCTTATGCGTTGAACCATCGTATGAAGGAATTGCTTCAACGTTGACTTTATGCAATGTCTTTTTGTAATCGATGCCTCTCGCTGAAACAATGTGATTGATTGTCGTCGTATGAAATAATTCTAAAGCGTTAAAACGAATATTGGGTTTTGATACGCTAAAGAAGGTTGAAGCAATTTGGTCTAAGAGTTCAAAAGGGGCTAACTCAAAAGGTGTTTGCGTCCAAGATCTTTTCCTTTCACCAACGACCAGATTATACTGTTTGTTTTTGATGAACGTCGCTGCAAAAGCAGCTTCTTCAATCTTATCTTCTAATTCCTTTTTCGTGAGTTTGTGACTCAGGGCAAAACTAGAGGATCCGGTATAAGAAACGCCTCCTTCGCTAAATTGTTTGTAAACCGTGATTTGATACTCGATTGTATTGACAATTCGCGT
>DIJY01000071.1 GCA_002421405.1 Caryophanales bacterium UBA5632
CACCTTGTGCATTAAATAAATATTCGCCATATAGAACATTTTCTCCCGTTGCAGGGTTACGGCTGAAGGCAACACCGGTACCTGAATCTTCGCCCATGTTACCAAATACCATCGATTGAACATTGACAGCAGTACCCCATTCGTAAGGAATGTTGTTTAAACGACGGTACGTATTTGCACGTGGGTTGTCCCATGACCGGAATACAGCTTTAATTGCTTCAATTAATTGGACTTTAGGATCTTGTGGGAAAGGTTCGCCTTTCAATTCTAGATATCTCTTCTTGAAGAGTTCGACAACTTCCTTCAAATCGTTCGCATCGAGTTCGGTGTCATTATGAACGCCTTTTAAGTGTTTTCTTTGATCGAAGATGTGCTCAAAATTGACTTTTTCAACGTCCATGACGACATCTGCGAACATTTGAATAAAACGACGATAAGAGTCATAAGCAAATCTTGGGTTATTGGTTAATTTTGCTAACCCTTCAACGGAAAGATCATTTAAACCTAAGTTTAAAATCGTGTCCATCATTCCTGGCATGGAGGCTCTTGAGCCAGAACGAACTGATACTAAGAATGGGTTTGCTGGGTCGCCGAATATTTTTCCAACAACTTTCTCGGTTTTGTGTAGTGTTTCAAAAATCTCATTGACGATTTCTGGAGCGATCGTCTTTCCGTCTTGATAGTAACGTGTGCAGGCTTCGGTTGTAACGGTGAATCCTTGAGGAACTGGCATGCCAAGATTGGTCATTTCCGCGAGGTTTGCTCCTTTACCGCCGAGAAGGTTTTTCATTTCTGCTTTTCCTTCTTTAAACAGGTATACGTATTTTGTCATATTGTGATCCTTTCTTAAAATAATTGGTTTAAAATCCCATTCTTGATTATATCATTCTTGCTAGTAAAAGACAAACAATTTGGATGCGATTTTGCATTTTTTTCGGCTTTTTTAACCAATCATTTTCATGAAAAGGCTTTCGCTCTTTTTCGTCATCCATAGATAAAATGCCGTCGATAGAATTCCATTGAAGAGTGCCATTGATAAGATGGCAAATTCAAATGAGGTTGCTTTGGAAATAAAATGATATAAGAATCCATTGGTTGCTAAGAAACCAAAAGCACCAAAGATCGCGATTAATGCAGCGACACTTTGTTTGACTACTTCGACTTCATTGATAAAATCAAATTTTGGTAAATAGAGATTAAGAATACTGCCGAATGTTGAGGTTAATAATGAGAAACTAGCAGCCAGCAATATCATTAAGAAGACATTCATAATCGAAATATTAAAGGCAATTGATAACAAAATAATTGATAAGATTGCAGCGGGCAAACCTAAAAGAATATTGAAAACCAGTTTGACCGTCATGATGGTTTGTGGTTTGATCGGTAATGATTTCAAAAACGGGAACTTTTTTCCTTCAATTGATAAGGATATCGCAGTGGTATAAATCATCCCAATACAAAAACCAATAATGACTAGGATCATCAATTCGACAGGTAAATCCATCTCCATCTCTGAACCAATGACTTCGAGGACTTTTTCTTTAAAAATCAAACTTGCGATTCCCACTAAAACCATGATGATAGTACCAAATAAAGTATTGAAAACATACATCGTCATGCCAAAATAATTTCTGACTTCTTTGACTAACAACGATTTAAACACCGAGCGTGATTGACTGACGGCTTTAACATTGTTTGAGCCAATATTAACGCCATGTTTAGAGTTGATTTTCATCGAAGCTTTAGAAATTGCGAAAATGAATAAAGCGAACAAGCCACCGTGCGTGACAAGCAGTAAGCCAAAACTCAAGAAGTTTTGTTCATGGACTGCTTCTAAAAACCATTGCATCGGCAAGTAAGTTTCACCGAGGGCTCTAATGAAATCTTGTTGCCCTGCCAAGGGGTTTTCTCCGGTAAAATTCAGGGTGAACGATAAAACCATGATGCCTAAAAAGACAACAAACAGCAAAATGATTTTTATCAAATTTGATTTTTTCAAACGAACTGTGATTCTTGCGATGCCCATACTGATGAGCGATGCTAATACGATTAATGGTAAAGGCGCAAGCAAATAGCCAAGGATTAAAAAGATTATCGTCATTATACCAATTGGCGTGAAATAGACATAACTAAATACAATCGGCATGGCGAAGATAAACATCATCAAATACATATTTATCATCATAATGCTTGCTTTCGCTGCGATAATCGATGAAGGTTTCATCGGCAGAGGAGCGAGCATCTCATAATCCTTAAAATGGAATAAATATCCATCAGCACGCAACAAGCTGATCATAATCGCAAAACCTGCCGCATATGAAAATAAATACATCAGTAATATTGCAGTTAATCCGGCCATTTGCAGGGCTTCGCCTAACTGAAAAAACATCCAGCCAAAGGTTCCCAAAAAAACGCCAACGGCATAAATAATCGCAAATATAACCAAAACCATCTTGCCTTTTGATTTCGAAGCACTTGATCCAAGCATTTTCCTTAGTGAAAAATTGTCTTTGAGGAAAATGCCCATCAAAGTCAAATAGTTTTTCATGATGCAATCAACTCTAAAAACAAGCTTTCAAGCGATTGGTCTTTAGTTACCGTGGTTGTTTCACCTTCAGCGACGATTTTTCCTTTGCGGATAATCGCAACTTTATTACATAACTTTTCAACGACTTCAAGGACATGCGTTGAGAAAAAGATAGCGGAACCTTCTTCACATAATTCCTTGAAGACTTCTTTGAGTAAGTAACTTGCTTTTGGATCTAATCCAACGAAAGGTTCATCCAGTAATAAGATTTTAGGACGGTGGATTAAAGCAGCGATAAGAACGATTTTTTGTTTCATTCCGTGCGAGTAAGAACCAATCGGGTTGTTAAGGACATTCTCCATTTCAAACATCTTCGCATACTTATCAATCGTTGCTTTTCTGGTTTGCCCATCGATTTCAAAGACATCGGCGATAAAGTCCAAATATTGCATCCCTTTTAAGGTTTCATAAACATCGGGATTATCAGGAATATATGCCATAATTTTTTTAGCGGCGAGGGGGTCAGTTTTTATATTGTACCCTCCGACTAATATTTCGCCTTTTTCAAAATCTAGAATGCCGGCGATGGAGCGTAATAATGTGGTTTTACCGGCCCCATTATGACCAATAAAGCCATAAATGTCGCCCTTTTCAATCTTCAAAGTAATATCATCACAAGCATTTGTTTTTCCATCATAACTTTTAAAGAAATTTCTGATCTCAATCATGTTAAATCCTCCTATATCGATTATATTATAATATAATATGTGAAAATAATCAAAATATTTCGAAAAAATATTGATAATTAAAATAATTTAATGGTAATTGAATATTTCAGTAGAAACTTGTTGCAATTATGGGTGTCGTTCGATATAATAATATCCGCACATGCTCCTATAGTTTAGTGGCAAAACGCAGCAATGGTAATGCTGAAATTCAAGTTCGATTCTTGGTAGGAGCACCANNCGTTCGATATAATAATATCCGCACATGCTCCTATAGTTTAGTGGCAAAACGCAGCAATGGTAATGCTGAAATTCAAGTTCGATTCTTGGTAGGAGCACCACTCATAAATCAAACACCAATGACGGTGTTTTTTTTCTTTTATGTTATAATAGTCTCAAATGGAGGTATCATATGATTAAAAGAATTGCACATTTGGCCTTTGGCGTCAAAGATATGAAAAAGACATTACATTTCTATACAGAAGTCATGGGATTTGAAAGAGCATTTACTTTGTATGACCCAGAAGATCAAACGATTCCCTGGATTGAATATGTTCGTGTTTCAGAAAATAACTTTATTGAGTTCTTTTATAGTGATCCTAAAAAGTCATTTGCGAAAGACGAAGTTTCTTATCAACATCTCTGTTTAGAAACAGATGACATTCAGGCGTTTGCAAAACGGATGAATGACGGCTCCTATCCTTTAGATTCACCGATTTCAATGGGATTGGACCATAACTGGCAATGCTGGGTGAGTGATCCTGATGGAAACCGGATTGAAATCATGCAATATGGTCCAAAATCACTTCAATTGAGGAAGTAAATCAAATGAAATTTGGGAATAAATCTTTTGAACGCATTGGTTTCGGTGGTTGGCAACTAGGAAATTCTGAATTCTTTGATCCAATGTCGATTGAAGACGGGATTAACCTCGTCAAAAAAAGTGTTGAACTCGGTGTTCGTTTTTTTGATACTGCGCCTGGTTACGCTTCAGGTTTGAGTGAAACCATTTTAGGACTCGCTTTGAAAGACGATAGAGAAAAAGTCTTTATTAATTCAAAATTTGGACATCGCGCTGACGGAACGACTAATTTTGAAGTCGCTTCCATTGAAGCGGCGGTCAATGAAAGTTTATTAAGACTCAAAACATCCTATTTAGATTCACTCATTCTTCATAATCCTTCCATGGATATATTAAAAGGAAAAACTCAACATTTTCAAGAAATGAAGCGCCTAAAAGAAAAGGGACTCATTCACCATTATGGTGTATCAATTGATTCCTATCAAGAATTAGACGCTGTCTTAGCGAATACTGATTGTGATGTCATTGAACTTTTGTTCAATGTATATTCACAATCCTGCATCCCTTTATTTGATGAAATCATAAAACGGAATATCCTTTTAATCATCAAAGTTCCCCTTGATTCAGGTTGGCTTACGGGAAAATACAATGAATTTACCGCCTTTAAAGGCATTCGGTCCCGTTGGACGGTTGATGACATCTATCGAAGATCAAACCTCACTAGCCGCCTAAAAACGATGGTTGGCGATGATGATTTAACGAAATATGCACTTGGATTCATCTTATCTTTCGACGCTGTCTCGGTTGTCATCCCCGGTACGAGAACGATCAATCAATTGACAAACAATCTTGAAGCGTTAAATTATCAATTACCCAATCATTTAAAATCGAAGATGATACAGCTTTATCAAGATGAAATAAAAAACAATCAGCTTCCTTGGTAATGGATTTGGAATCATTTATTCTATTCCGTTCATATTAATCAAAAAAGCAATCTAGCTCTCTTTTTGAGTTTTGATTGCTTTTTTCATAATGTTATTAAAACCCACGGTCTTTTAACTGATTCACAAGTTGAATATAAAATTCCCTAATATCATTGATGCCCTCTTTTTGTTTTTTGGTTTTGATATTTGATCTCCGAAAATCAACTTCATCTAAATGAGAGATGCCTCTTACTTCTTTCCCTGAATAGGGGCCTTGATAGTTAGTCCATCTTGATGACTTTACCGAAACAATGCCATCATTGTCACCCTCTAATAGTTTAGTGACTAAGTAAGGAAGCCACAAAAAAATATCTGAAAACATATTTTTCATCTTAAATCCAAAACTTTGGTAATAGACAGTTTCACAATCTTTTTGTGTAGCATTAAAAATAGCCATATTTTTTGTTGTTAAGGACATAACCGTTGAAAAAAAATCAGGACTATTATCACCTAATAGTCGAAACCAAAGATTCACAAAGAAACTGACGATTTTAATGATGAATTTTGGAAACTTAGATAGTATGTCTAATGCTTTTGAACCATGATGAGGGCTAGCAATAGTTGTTAATGAAGCCACGTATCTAGACATGTCTAGTGATGAAAGCATATATCTAGCATCTATTCCACCTTTTGAATGAGCGATAATATTCACTTTTTCTACTTTTGTTTCGTTTATGACTGATAGAATTGCATCTTTTATTGTCAACGCATTTTCTTCAATACTTCCCCAACTGTCTTGGCTTCCATAGCGGATGATGCATCCTTCTTCAGTCAAAGATTTAGGGATTCTACCCCAATAATTCAAATATTTATTATCGCGGAATCCAATTCCATGAATCATGATGATTGGATATTGAGTATGACATTTCATTCAATAGCACTTCCATTCGAAATATATTATATAAAAAGACAATTTAATAAGTCATATTAAAAATCATATCATTAGCGCTATTATCAAACAAGATATATTTCAATTTCATTATAAAAAAAGTCCAACTCTAATATGAATCGGACTTATCACTACAAAATCTTCTATTTATTTTAACGTTGAACCTGAAAGGACTTCGTTATTTTTCATATCATTGAGTTTAGCCGTTGTAAAGATGCGACAATTTCTGCCAATCTTCATGCCTTTCGGAACTTTAATCTTTTTCCCTAATACTGTAATGCCAGAGGATAATAAGGAAGGATTTTCAATATTAGCGGTTAAATCATCGCCATAACCCACCACCGCATTTTCACCAACAATCGTATTTTTATCAATGATACAGTTTTCTACAACAGCGCCAGGGAGGACTTCAACATTATTCAGCAATACCGAATTAACAACTTTTGCATGCGGATGAATGATCACGCCGGGGGATAAAACACTTCTTTCAACCGTTCCGGCGACGATGGCGCCATTGGATAATAACGCTTGGTGAATTGTTGCTTTTGAGCCCACTTTTACTGCAGGGAGTTCTTCTGATTTGGTATAAATCTTCCAGTTTTTATCATACATATCAAGGGGAATCTTATCGACTGTTTCAATCAATTCAAGATTGGCTTGTAAATAAGAATCATACGTTCCAACATCTTTCCAATAATCATAGAATTTATACGCATAAACGGCATCTTTGCCAATCATGGATGGAATGATGTGTTGACCAAAGTCTAAATCTGGATTTTCCATCGTTCTTAATTTTTCCAGCAAAACATCGGTATTAAACACATAAATGCCCATTGAAGCTAAATTCGAGAGCGGTTTTTTAGGTTTTTCAACGAAACGAACCACTTTATTCGTTTCATCTGCTTCTAAAATGCCAAAGCGGTGGGCTTCACTGATATCGACGACTTTCGCCGCAACTGTTAAGGTTGCGTTTGATGCAATATGTGCGTCAATCATCTTTCGGTAGTCCATTTTATAGATATGGTCGCCTGAAAGGATTAACGTATATTTCGATTGGCTTTGTTCGATATAATGCAAGTTCTTACGACAAGCATCCGCCGTACCATTATACCAATCGCTAT
>DIJY01000076.1:0-2480 GCA_002421405.1 Caryophanales bacterium UBA5632
ATATATAAATGGGTCTATGAAAACAATGTTACAGATCCCGAGTTGATGACAAACATACCTAAAGATTTAAAATCCTTCATGATTGACAATTTTTCCTTCGATTTATTGAATTTGATATCACAACAGACATCAAAAAACGGTACGGATAAATTCTTGTTTGAACTGCATGATAAAATTGTTATTGAATCGGTTTTGATGAAACACGACTATGGCTTGTCTTTATGTGTCACATCACAAGCAGGATGTTCAATGGGTTGCAGTTTTTGCGCTTCCGGACTAATCAATAAGCAAAGAGATCTAACAGCAGCTGAACTCGTTACACAAATTTTGAGTGTACAAGCAATAAAAAAAGTTAAAATTACTCACATTGTTGTAATGGGAACAGGCGAGCCTTTTGATAATTATGATAATGTCATTAAATTCATCAAAATTGTGAACGATCCAAAAGGGCTTCAAATCGGTCAACGACATATGACTGTTTCGACCTGTGGTATCGTCCCAAAAATCTATGATTATGCTGATGAGCCGATTCGCAGTAACCTAGCGATTAGTTTACACGCTCCTAATGATGAGTTAAGAACAAAATTGATGAAAATTAATAAGAAGTATCCGTTAGAAGATATTATTGAAGCTTGCCGCGTATATTTTGAAAAAACATCTAGACGAATTACATTTGAATATATTTTGCTCAGCGGCGTTAATGATTCGATTGAACTCGCAGATCAACTTTCTGACTTAATTCGTGGATTAAATGCTTATGTAAACTTAATTCCTTACAATTATGTTAAAGAATTCGGATATGAACGAACCGATATGAAGCGGGCAATGATGTTTTATGACCGACTCATTAAAAGAGGAATTAACGCCATCTTGAGAAAAGAACAAGGCGGCGACATCGACGCAGCTTGTGGTCAATTGCGGATGAAATCCGAATAGCAGAATGTAATTTAAGTTTGACGCATCACTGATGTGATGATAAACTATAGAATAAAAACAAAACGAGTATGTCTAAATTATAAGGATGATTAATATGGGAAAAGAAATAAAAAAAATCGCGATTCTTACCGGTGGCGGAGACTGTTCTGGCTTAAATGCAGTCATTCGTTCTGTTGTTAAAACTGCTATTGTAAAATACGGATATGAAGTCATTGGATTTATCGGTGGCTATAATGGTCTTTATAAGGATGAATGGATTGAACTAGACCGACGTTCTGTTTCAGGTATATTTCATCAGGGCGGAACGATTCTAAAAAATTCAAACCGTGATAATTTATTCAGCTATCCGATGAAAGACGAAAATGGAAAAATGGTCAAACGCAACGTATCTCAAGTTGCAATTGAAAATCTTAAAAAACATAATGTTGATGCATTAGTCATCATTGGCGGTGACGGAACCCTTACCTCTGCACGTGACTTTTATCGCCAAGGCATTAATGTCGTTGGGATTCCAAAAACCATTGACAACGATGTTCCTGCAACCGACATCACTTTCGGATATCGAACGGCTCTCGATCATATCGTTAATGCCCTTGATGCATTACATACCACCGCATTCTCTCATGATCGCATCATGATTCTTGAAGTGATGGGTCGCAACGCCGGATGGCTCGCCCTTGAAGGTGGCATCGCTGGATCAGCCGATGTGATTTTAATCCCTGAAATTCCTTATGATATCAATAAAGTTGCTGAAGCCGTTATTGACCGTTATAATCACGGATCACGTTTTTCAATTCTTTGCGTTTCTGAAGGTGCAAAACCAAAAGATGGAGACGTTACAGTTCGAAAGATTGTTGAAGATTCTCCTGACTCTATCCGTTTGGGTGGCGTTGGTGACCATATCGCATTACTGCTTGAAAAAATCGTCTCACCTGTCACTGGACAAGAAGTTAGAGCATCAAACCTTGGTTATATCCAACGGGGTGGCGTTACAAACTGCTTTGACCGCGTGTTGAGTACGCGTTATGGCGCTTACGCTGCTGATATGATTGCCAATGGTCAATTTGGGCAAATGGTTGCTATTCGAAATAACAAGATGGTCGCTGTTCCGATTACTGATGTTGTTGGAACGGGCGAAACGGGTGAAACAAGCAAAGGTGGAGCGAGAGTTGTGAATCCAGAAGGCGACTTAGTCATAACTGCAAAAAATATCGGCATCGCATTTGGAGACTAATTTACTTATTTCCGGTTTCAAAAATTGCTAAGTTATGATAAACTATATTCAATATATTATCTAGGAGGATCGATTATGGAACTGAAAGGTACTAAAACCGAAGAAAACTTAAAGGCAGCATTTGCTGGTGAATCGCAAGCAAGAAATAAATATACATTTTATGCTTCTGTAGCTAAAAAAGAAGGATACAATTCGATTGGCGACTTTTTCTTAGAAACCGCTGAAAACGAAAAAGAACATGCTAAAATTTGGTTTAAACTTCTTCATGGCAATGATATTCCATCGACTGAATTGAATTTAATCGATGGCT
>DIJY01000076.1:2557-21897 GCA_002421405.1 Caryophanales bacterium UBA5632
AAAATCGAAAAAGAACATGAAGAACGTTATTTAGCGTTGCTAAAACAACTTAAAGACAACCGTGTCTTTGAGTCTGAAGAATCGGAAATTTGGATTTGCGCTGAATGTGGTCATATTCATGTGGGTAAAAAAGCGCCTGAAAAATGTCCAGTCTGTGATCATCCAAAATCATATTTTAAACGCAGAGTTAAAGGTTATTAATCATAATTAGAAGACGAAAGTCTTCTTTTTTTTACTTTAATCAAGTATAATGTTATTGATACTATTTATCAGTATTTGGAGGATAATATTTGAAAAAAGGTAGAATTATTCGTCTCATTGGTGGTTTATATACTGTAATCGATGAATTAGGTAACCGTGTTGATACAAGACCCATTGGTTTATTTCGATATCAAAACATTTCACCCAAAGTCGGTGATGATGTTTTGTATGATGAAGAGTCAATTCAAGAAGTACTACCGAGGAGAAATGATTTAGTTAGACCCGCCATCGCCAATGTTGACCAAGCAATTATTATTAATTCGGCAAAAAAGCCGGATTTTAGCTTTTATTTGTTGGATCAATTTTTAGCTCTTATTGAAGCAGCGAATGTATTACCGCTCATTGTATTAACAAAAATTGATTTATTAACTGCCGACGAATTAGACACTTTAAAAGCAAAACTTGAATATTATTCTTCGATGTATCAGGTGTGTTACGTTGATTCAAAAAACAAAGTTGGCATGGATGAATTAATGACGCATTTATCAGGAAAACTGAGTGTTTTCTCAGGTCAAACTGGCGCTGGAAAAAGCAGTCTTCTCAATGCGATTGACCCTTTACTCAATTTGAAGACCGATGCCATA
Source organism: Caryophanales bacterium UBA5632 (assembly GCA_002421405.1). Classification (GTDB taxonomy): domain Bacteria; phylum Bacillota_I; class Bacilli_A; order Izemoplasmatales; family Hujiaoplasmataceae; genus UBA5603. The sequence goes on from DIJY01000076.1 coordinate 3,403, forward strand.
TCAGAGGCTTTAGGAAGAGGAAAACATACAACACGTCATGTTGAACTCATCAAAGTTCAAGATGGATGGATTGCCGATACGCCTGGATTTTCGAAATTGGAGTTTCCTGAAATGGATATCACAAGTTTAAAAGACCTTTATCCTGATTTTGTTAGACTGGCGAATGAATGTCGATTTAATCAATGTTTGCATATCAACGAACCTGATTGTGCCGTCAAAAAAGCATATCATGATGGCAGAATATTAAAAGAGAGATATGAAAACTATGTCCTCTTTCATCAAAGTATTAAGAGTCAAAAACCGAGATATTAGGAGGTTATTCATATGATTGTAGCTCCTTCATTTTTGACGGCTGACATGAGTCGGCTTGAGTCTGAAATTAAATCAATATCCACCGCAAAATGGCTTCATTTTGATGTTATGGATGGTATTTTTGTTCCGAACAAAACATATGATTATCATATTGTATCTGAGGTAAAACGTTATAGCAATCAATTTTTCGATTGTCATTTAATGGTTGATAATCCACTGATTGATATCTATCGATACGCTAAAGCGGGTGCCGATTCAATTACTGTGCATTTAGAGGCCTTAGGATTAGCCACAAAAGTTGCGATTGACGCAATTAAAAACCTTCAATTAAAAGTTGGTCTTTCAATTAAACCTAACACGAAGATTGAAGAATTATTACCTTATTTAGACGATATCGATTTGGTCTTAATTATGAGTGTCGAACCAGGTAAAGGCGGCCAAAAATTCATGGAAGAATCTTTGGATAAAATCAGTTTTTTGTGTGATTATCGAAAAAAACATCAACTGAATTATTTAATAGAAGTCGACGGCGGAATCAACCTTTCAACCGGGAGATTAGTTTCCCTTGCTGGTGCTGATGTTGTTGTTGCGGGATCCTATATTTTTAATCAAATTGATCGAGCGAAAGCGATTAGTGAGTTAGAAAATGTCTAGTAAAGTCAAGGTCTTTAGCGGACCGAATAATTATAATTTGGGAAAAGTATATTTTGAAGAAATCGATGAGATTTTAGTCGGCGTTGATTCAGGACTTGAATATTTAATTGATAACGGGATGCGTATTGATTTCGCAATCGGTGATTTTGATTCCATCAAGAGTGAATATTTGGCTAAAATTAAGGATATTGCAGGACAAATGGTTCGGCTTGATAAAGCGAAAAATATGACTGATTTAGCATACGCTATCGACTTTCTTTACAATAATATTGATTATGAATCGATTGAAGTTTATGGGGGTATTGGTGGACGGGTGGACCACTTGCTTGCAAATATCAATTTATTAAAACGATATGATTTAAAATTTGTTGATAATCATAATAAGATATTTACCTTAAAGAAAGGAACTTATCACATTGATAATACCCACCATTACATCTCTTTTTTTGCGATTGAAGATGTCTTTGATTTCTCCATTAAAGGCTTTAAGTACGAACTAGAGAACTATTACTTGGGTTCTTCAGATTCTATTTGTGTTTCGAATGAAGGTAGCGGGGATATTGCATTCTCAAAAGGCCGTTTGTTAGTCATTGAAACCGATGATATCCGGTTCTAGTAAAACTCATCAAAATTACACAATTTCTACAATATTCTATCGATTTTTTTTGTTATAATGACAGTTAATGAGGTGAACAGAATGAAAAAAGTTTATGCTTTCATAGTATCATTATTATTTCTCGCCACAATGGGTTGCTCAATTGATTTTTCAACGACTAAAGGCGTTTATACCCAAACAACAACGATGACCGTCTCGCAAACAACAACAGAGATGGCGATGGACGATGTCATTTCAGCCGTATATGCAAAAATATACGCAGAATTATATGACGATATTCGTGCAGAAATCATCGCTGATTTATCAGAAGAACAGTTTTCTCTTATCTATGATAACGTCATGACCGACCTCTATGCAAAAATTGATGCAGGTGATTTGACGCTTGAAGCTGTTTCAGCTGTGGATCAAATCTTTGATGTTGCTTTGAATTCAGCACCTGGCGTTGTTGGTGTTGCCAATCTTAATGCATCAAACACAATTCAATCAGTGGGTTCTGGTGTTATTTATAAACAAACTGGTTCAACCTATTATGTTGTGACAAATCATCACGTCATTGAAGATGGAACATCTTTCGAAATCTATTTTGAAGATAAAACATCCATTGCAGCAACGTTAATCGGAGAGGACCCTTTAGTCGATGTGGCGGTATTGACTTTTGTTTCTAATAAAACGCTCACAGTGCTCAATTTTGGTGACTCTGAGGCCTTATCTCAAGGACAAATCGTTCTCGCGGTTGGAAATCCCAATGGTTTTGATTATTTTGGCTCTGTCACGATGGGCGTTGTCTCAGGACTCAATCGTTATTTTGATATTGATAACGATAATGTTACTGACATGTTTGTGAACTATGTTCAACATGATGCAGCCATTAATGCTGGAAATAGCGGTGGAGCATTATTCAATTTAAATGGCGAAGTGATTGGTTTGAATGTCATCAAAATTGCATCGACAGAAATTGAAGGCATGGGCTTTGCCATCCCTTCAGAACTCGTCGAAAGAATTTGTGCTGACATTGAAGAATTTGGTGTTTCAAAACAAGTGCCTGTATTGGGCATTACTTTTGTTGATATTATGAATAATCCAACGTACTTTACAGCGAACAATATTACTTTGCCGCCTTCAATGACTTCAGGATTTTACGTCATTGGCATTCAAACGAATGCATCTTTTTACGGATATGTACAAGTGGGTGATATCGTTACACAAATTGGTGATGTGACAATTGTTAATTCACTCGACTTTAAAGCAGGTTTTAGTAAGTATCGTGTTGGTGATATCATCGATATTATTGTTTATCGAAATGGCGCCTATTTAACGATTGAAGATATTGAACTCAAACCAAGGCCATAGGAGGAAATAATGATGCGTAAATGGATGATTTTAATCTTTTGTACCCTCATTGTATCGACCTTAGGTTTTTATGTTTCTAGCCTATCGGGAGAAACAACAACAACACCTGAAACGACAATTCCAAGTACTGATTCAACAACATCCTCTTCCTTATATTCATATCAAGACAAACAAGATTTGATTAATCAAATTTATGAAGATATTTATGAGGAAGTCTATGCAAGTTTATATGCAAGTTTTTTAGAAGATATTCGTGCTGATGTTTACGCTGAAATATATGCGTCGATTGAATCTAAATTCGAGACGATTCTTAATCAAACAACATTAGCGATTCCGTTCGACGAGATGCAGCAACAAATCTATGCCGTATCAGAACTTGCAAGTCAATCCGTGGTTGGCGTGACCTCTTACTTAGGCCAAGAAGGAGTGTCATTAGGATCTGCCGTGATTTATGAATACGATGCAACGACGCAAACTTATTACATTATTACCAATGAACATGTAATTGATAAAGGTGACAATTTTAAGGTCGTTTTTAGCAATAAAAAAACAGTTACGGCGACTTTGCTTGGTTTTGATGCGGATGTGGATATTGCCGTATTATCTTTCAGCGGCGTTGGTCTTGACCAGAATTTATTAGTGTCTCCATTGGGTTCCTCAGCTTCTTTGACAAAAGGTACAGTCATTTTAGCAGCAGGGAATCCAAAAGGATATGATTTCTATGGAACGTTTACCATGGGGATTGTTGCTGGGATCAATCGAAAAACAACGTGGGATTTAGTCGTTTCTTATATTCAACATGATGCATCAATCAACTCAGGCAACAGTGGCGGACCTTTGTATAATCTTCAAGGCGAGGTGGTTGGAATCAATGTTGCAAAATTCGCAAGTGACGAAATTGAGGGGATGGGGTTTGCGATTCCCATCGACATGGTAAAAGATGTCGTCAATTCCATTCGAATGCTCAATGGAAGTTTCTCTGATATCAGTGGGAGCGTTTCGTTAAATTGGGTGAATGTTAATCCCAAAGATTACGCGTTAAATTCAGAATTAACTAGTGTCAAATTATATCTTCCGACAGGAATAATGCGAGGATTATTAGTCAACTTTTTAGTAGACGATGGCGTGATGGACGCTTCAGGATTGTCATTAGGCGACCTTGTTGTCAAGATTGATAACTATCAAATCGTTTTGCTTTATCAAGCTCATCAGTACCTAAATCAAAACTATCAATCGGGTGATACGGTGACGCTGTGGTATTACCAGCTCGATAAATCAACTTTTACCTTTTCAACGACATTGCAATCAAAAACGATTGTACTAAATTAAAAACGCAATCTACAAATGTAAATTGCGTTTTTATTTGAAGAAAGAAAAAACCCCTCTTTCGAGGGTTTTTCTGAGTTTAGGCTCTAGTAACTTTTCCGCTTTTTAATGCTCTAGCAGAAACGTATACTCTCTTAACTTGGCCGTTTTCATCGATAATTCTAACTTTTTGAAGGTTTGCTTTCCACAATTTTCTTGTGGCAATCATCGAATGAGAACGTTGGTTACCTGACATGAATTTCTTTCCGGTTACCGCGCATACTCTTGGCATGATATCACTCCGTTTCTGTGTCTATTCAGCACTTAATATTTTATCATAGATATGATAGAATGCAAGCAATATTTCTTACTTTTTCGATTTGATGAAATGAGTATTGTAGCTTAATCTAAAGTAGTTGCGTTTTTTTTGGTAATATGATAGAATGATTATGCTTTTTTTGAATTTCAAAATATCGCCTAAAAATCATTCGTATAAATGTGAAAATTTAATACTTTAAAATCGACATGGAGGAATTTTATGGAAACGACAGTAATGGATGGTCAGTTATTTAAAAAATTAGTCATTAATGGAAGTATAAAACTAAAAAACAATCTTGATCGTATAAATGAATTGAATGTATTTCCGGTTCCCGATGGAGATACAGGATCAAATATGTCCGCTACGATGCAAGCTGGCGCTAAATCCATCGCCGCTTCTGAAGATACTTCAATTGGAGCCGTTGCAAAAGTATTGGCTCGCGGGATGCTCATGGGAGCGAGAGGAAACTCTGGAGTTATCTTATCTCAACTATTTAGTGGATTTGCGAACGGGTTAAAAGGCATCGATCAAGCAAATGCAGTTCAATTTTCAAAAGCATTAAGACAAGGGGTTGAACAAGCATATAATGCTGTAATCAATCCGGTTGAAGGAACAATGTTAACCGTTTCTAGAGAAGGCGCCGATGTTGCGTTAGCTTATTCTCACTCCAAAACGACATTTGAAGACTTATTTGTAAAATATATTGAAGAATTAAACGCTTCATTGGAACGCACACCAGATTTACTACCAATTCTTAAAGAAGTTGGGGTTATTGATTCTGGTGGTGCAGGATACATTGAAGTTGTTTTAGGAATGGCTGATGCATTAAATGGCAAAATCTATAGTGACGCTTCAGCACAAGCACAACCATCAACCGAGCATAAGACGCTTCATGCGATGAATATGGATAGTTTTAAAGACGCAACCGATTTTGGATACTGTACTGAATTCATTATGCAAATTGAAAAAGTTGATGAATTTAATCAAAAAGACTTCATCGAAATGATTTCACCTTTAGGCGATTCTTTGGTTGTCGTTCAAGATGATAATATATTAAAAGTCCATATTCATACAAAAACACCCGGAGACGCTTTAAACTTAGGACAACGTTTTGGATTTTTCATCAATATGAAAATCGAAAACATGACCGTTCAACATACTGAAGTTGTCATGCATCAACCGACATCGACCGAAGAACCTTGCGATTGTGGCCATGAACACGCGGTTGGTAAAACACCAAGAGTTAATAAAAAATATGCCATCATCGCTGTTGTCAATGGTGATGGATTGAAAGAGACCTTTATTGAGATGGGTTGTGACTTCATTATTGATGGTGGGCAAACCATGAATCCGTCGGTTGAAGATTTTGTGAAAGCATGTGAAAATATTCAAGCCGAAAACATCATCATCATTCCGAACAATAAGAATGTATTGCTTTCTGCTGAAACAGCGGCGAAAGTCATTGAAAATCGTAAAGTTTTTGTATTAACTGCCAAAACAATTCCGCAAGGATATGCAGCTTTGACAATGTTTGATGCGACACAAGACCCTGAAACAAATATTAAAGATATGTTACGTCATATCAATAATGTTAAAACAGGTGAGGTTACCTATGCTATTCGTGAAAGCATTAATAATGGCGTTAAGATTAACAAAGATGATTTTATGGGCATCTATAATGGCGAGATTGTTTGTAGTCTCAAGGATCGAATTGAAGCAGTGAAACAACTTCTCAAATCGATGATTGATAAATTTAGTGAAATCGTTACGATCATGTTTGGCTCTGATGTTGAAGAAAATGAAGTCAATGAAATTGTAGAAGAAGTTTCAAATGATTTCCCAGTCGAAGTTGAAATTATCAACGGCGGACAAGATATCTACTCCTACATTATTTCTGTCGAATAATATAATTGATACCGAATAAACGGCATAGGAAGATCCTGTGCCGTTTTAATTTACCATTTACTCAATGAATTTCACATGAATGCTTTAAAAATATGTTGTTATTGGGTAAAATAGATTAGCGGGAGGGTCTATAATGAAACATGAATTGTTAAAAATAAAAGGCATTGGCGAAGCAATGCTACTAAAACTTAATCACAATGGCATCAATTCAGTTGCCGATATAATTCGTTATTTACCATCTCGTTATGAAAAACATGAAATATCATCGATTCATTCAATGCAAATTTCAAAAGCAATCACAATCAAGGGAAAAGTAGATAAGCCTCCGGTCTTAAATTATATACGCAAAAGATTAACGAAATTAATCATCGATGTTACTTCTGAAACTATCAGTTTTAAGGTGGTTCTTTTTAATCGCGAATTTTTAAAATCATCGCTCTTTGTTGGTTCTGATATCGTCGTGACAGGAAAATTTGATAACACAAATAAATGGATGGTCGCAAGCGATCTTGTACTCGCTAAGAACTATATCGAAGGTGTCATCCCAAAATATGGACTTATCGATATCGGTGATCGCGTATTTGCAAAATTAGTAATGGAGGCATTGAAACAAGAAACGTTATTTGATGAAGATCCGCTCCCAGATGAACTCATCAACCATCGTCATTTATTAACCCAAAAACAGATGCTTTCATTGGCGCACTGTCCCGATTCTGAAAATGCAATTGAAGCGGTATCAAAACGAATTAAGTACGAAGAATTATTCCGATTCGGTTTAAGAATTGCACTCTTAAGACGAATCAATAATAATATTGTATCTATACCAAAAAAATATGACATTCAAAAGGTAAAACAATTTATCGAATCGCTGCCATTCGAATTGACATCTGATCAAAAAGCAGTGACGAACGAAATCTTTCGCGATTTAAAAAAACCTAACCCGATGTTGCGTCTTTTGCAAGGAGATGTCGGATCTGGAAAGACAGTTTGTGCAACAATCGCCGCTTACGCTGTTGTTACCGCAAAAGAACAAGTCGCAATCATGGCTCCGACAGAAATATTAGCCTATCAACACTATCAAAATTTGAAATCTCAATTCGATTTGTTTGGAGTTCGCGTTGAATTTTTAAGCAGCAGTATTAAGGGTGAAGAAAGAAATTTGATTCTAACAAATCTTCAAAATGGTTCGATTAATATATTGATTGGAACGCATTCGCTCATTCAAGAAGAAATCAATTTTGCCCATCTTGGATTTGTCATTATTGATGAACAACATCGATTTGGAGTCGATCAACGAAAAAAATTACGTTTAAAAGGACTCAATCCTGATGTATTGTTGATGAGCGCCACCCCAATTCCGAGAACCTTATCCATCGCGATTTTTGGCGATATGGATATCAGTTCAATTAAAACCATGCCGTTAGGAAGAAAAACAGTACAAACCAACGTCTTTGATTTTTCTATGATTGATTCCGTGATTGCTCGAGTCAATGATGAATTATATCATGGGAATCAAGCCTATTTTATCGTACCTGTTATTGATGGTAAAGAAGGATCGGATTTACTTGGTGTTCAAGAATTGTATGATATTTTAAGGAAACACATCTTCCATGAATACGAAATAGAGATTCTTCACGGTAAAATGAAGAACGATGATAAAACATCGATTTTATCACGTTTCTATGAAGGGTCGATTCGAATTTTAGTTTCAACTACGGTTGTCGAAGTAGGATTAAACGCCCCAAAAGCGACCGTCATGACGGTTATTAACGCTGAAAGGTTTGGACTTTCTCAACTTCATCAATTACGAGGAAGAGTCGGAAGAAACGATAAGCAATCCTATTGTTATTTTTTATCAGATTCGATTCTTATGGGGAATAATCGCTTAGAAATCCTCGAAAAAACGACAGATGGCTTTGAAATCAGCGAGGAAGATTTAAGGCAACGCGGTCCTGGTGAAGTTTTTGGTTCTGAACAAACAGGAATTCCCAAATTTAAAATGGCTAATATCATTAATGATGAAGAACTTCTTCATCTTGCATTTGCTGACGCATTCGAGATGATTGATAGTCAAAGCCCCAAAGTCGTTCAACTGGTAAATAATACATTTTCATCGATTGAAAATTTCCAATTGGACTAGCTTTTGTGATATACTTTTATAAGAAGACTCTATTAAATTATAAGTATAGAAAACCAAAATGACAACGAATCAAAATAGAAGGAGAAATAATCATTTTACACACGTAGTAGAAGTGATTATGAAAACAAAAATGATTAGAATAGCTGTTGATGCGATGGGCGGAGATTACGCCCCTAAAGAACAAGTTCTCGGTGCGATGCTTGCAATTGAGAAAATCAAAGATATTGAGATAACTTTGTATGGAGAAAAATCAAAAATTGAATACTATATCAAGTCTTCAGAGCGCATTCACATCGTTGAGACTGATTATGTCATCGACATGGGAGAAAAAAATCCAATCAAAGCAATTAAAGAACATCCGAATGGGTCGATGGCATTAGCACTTGCGAGTCTCAGAAAGCAAGAAAATGATGCTGTTGTTTCGAGTGGTGCAACTCAAGCTCTTATTGCTGGAGCACATATTTTAGTAAGAAGAATGCCTGGTTTTAAAAGAACCGCTATTGCGCCAATGATTCCTTCAATCGACGGTCGAGGAACCATCCTTTTAGATGCGGGTGGCAACCTTGATATCCGTCCAGAACATATGCTTCAGCAAGCATATTTCGCAGCAGTCGTAGCGAAAGAAGTCTTGAAACGCGATCATCCAATCGTCGGGCTCATTAACATCGGAACCGAAGAGGGAAAAGGTAGAGAAATCGATAAAGAAGTATTCACATTGTTTAAAGAAACTGATTTGTTCGAATTTTATGGAAATGTCGAACCAAAATCAGTGATGAATCCACCTTGTGACATTCTTATCAGTGATGGTTTTACAGCGAATATCGTGATGAAAACAATGGAAGGCGTTGCCAAAGGAATGGGAGAAATTCTTAAACGCGAACTTAAAAGCACTCTCAGTGGCAAGATTGGCGCTTTATTAGCCAAGAAGAATCTTAAGAACTTTAAAAAATCCATGTCCCCTGAAGAGGTTGGCGGTGCGATGATTTATGGTTTATACGCGCCAGTTATCAAAGCTCAAGGTGCATCAAAAGCCTATGGCTTCTATAATGCGATTCGCCAAGCTGCGGATGTCGTTCGTTCTGAAGTATTTCCAAAAGTAGCCAAATATGTAGCTGAAACGAATGAGTTGAATAAAAATGAAGAATAATTTAGAGAAACTAAAAAAATATTTTGGTCTGACTTTTATTAATGAAGAGTTGTTAATTCAGGCCATGACCCATCCATCTTACGCCAATGAATATGGCACTATTTCTAATCAACGACTAGAATTTATCGGTGATGCAGTCATTGATTTAGCGGTCGGTAAATTTCTTTATGAGTTAATGCCTGGAGAAGACGAAGGTGGATTGACAAAAAAACGGGCTCAAGAAGTATGTGAAGGTAGTCTTTTTGAGTTTGCCAAAAGCTTTGATTTGGGGCAATATTTATTGCTTGGTAAAGGTGAAGATAAAAATCAAGGAAGAGAGAAACAAGCTGTTTTAGCCGATGCATTTGAAGCCCTTTTAGGAGCGATATTTCTTGATAAGGGGTTTAATGAAGTCTATAAAGTTCTCAACAAAGTTGTATTTCCCGAAATAAAGAAGAATATCAATCAAGAGAATAATGATTACAAAAGCAAACTTCAAGAGCTAGTTCAATCTGATAAAAGAACACTTGTTTATGAAATCATTTCTGAATCAGGCCCAGCCCATGATCGCACTTTTGTTGCAAGAGTCACGATGGACGATGGTATTCGAATGGGTGAAGGCACGGGAAAAACAAAAAAAGAAGCGGAACAAGATGCGGCAAAAAACACACTTGAAAAACTCGCTCCTACAGAAAAGATTGATGAAGAATGAGAAAGGTCGGGTTTGATATGGACACGGAATTAATCATCAAATTGATTGAAGACGGGGTACTGGATTTCAATAAACTGATTCTCAAAAATTATAAACAATTAGGTATCAATGAGGCTGAAGCCTTCGTTTTAATTGAGTTAAATAATCAAAATAAGAAGGGTAACACCTTCTTAAATCCAACGAAATTGGTTAAAAATTTATCACTCTCAATCGATGAACTTCTAGCCGTATTAGACCAATTAATGAAAAAGGGATTAATTGTAATCGAAATGGTCATCAATGAAAATGGTAAAGAAGCGGAAATATTTCATATGAATAAAGCCATCTCAATCATTCTTGATTACTATAAAAAAATGATTGAAAATTCAATGGTAAATAAATCTAAGAAATTTGGATCACCAGAAGAAGAACTTGTTGATTTAATTGAGACTGAATTTCAAAAACAATTGTCTCCCCTTGAAATAGAAATTATCCGAAAATGGGTTGCTGAAGATCATTTTGAACTACTCGATATTAAAAAGGCGTTATTAGATGCTATCAAAGCGAACAAGTTTACATTAAGTTATGTCGACGGCATCTTGGTAAAGCGTCGTACATCAATTAAAAAAGCTAAAGAAGTAACTTATAAATCCGAAGAAGCTGAAGCTTTAAAGACCTTTTTTGACTCATGGCAAAAATAACAAAGGAAGTTATAGACGTAATCTATAAAGAAATCTCGACATTGTTTCCAGAAGCACATTGTGAATTAAATTATGACTCAGATTTGCATTTATTGATGGCAATTATGTTGAGTGCTCAAACAACGGATGCATCTGTTAATCGAGTAACTCCCGCATTATTCGCTCAATATCGCACAACCAGTGATTTGGCTCACGGCAAACTTGAGGATATTGAATCGATAATTAAATATCTAGGTTTGTATAAAAATAAAGCAAGAAACCTAAAAGCAATGGGGTTAATGATTTTAAATATATATGACGGTAAGATACCGAAAACACAAGAAGAATTAGAATCATTACCGGGAGTCGGAAGAAAAACTGCAAATGTCTTCTTAAGTGAATGGCATAAAATTCCAAGAATAGCAGTGGATACGCATGTTAAGCGTGTTAGTCATCGTTTAGGATTAGCACTCGAGAGCGATTCGCCAGAAAAAGTAGAAGCAAAGTTGATGAAGTTATTTCCAGAAGAAATATGGATTGAATTGCATCATAAATTGATCTTCTTCGGCCGCTATTTTTGTAAGGCGAAAAAACCAGAATGCAAGAAATGCCCACTACTACCAATATGCAAAAAGCCAATTCTTTGAATTGGTTTTTTTACTGGTTTGAAAATGAGACATATTTTTTCAAGTAATATAGTCTATCAAAATTAACCAAGGTATTCTATAATAAACTTTATGAGTTTGAAATATCAATAATAGAGCAAACTCAAATTTTATAAAATAGAGGAGAAACAAATGATTCACAAATTAATAATGGATGTAGAAAAAAGAAATCAAGCAACTCAAGATTTTTATTTAGGCGGGCTTGGGCTGTTGGTTAAAAAGCGCCGTATGTATTTGAACATGACACAAGAAACACTCGCAAAAGGTATTTGTTCTAATACATATTTATCGAAGTTTGAAAATAATGCAGCGCCCATCAACAATGAGTTTATCGGTTTGATTATGGAAAAAATAGAACTTGGTTATGATTCCGTAATCCTTCCTGATGAAATGATTGAAATATTTGAAAAAGCTTTGGATTATTATATCCGAGATGATAAGAATCAATTTGAAATAATGATGCATTCAGTAAAACAAGTAGAATTTGCAATTTTAGTTGATATCGCTAGACTGGGTTATTACGTTACATTAGGAAACCAAAATGAAGCGAATGAGTTATCAGAAAATTTATATCATTTTTTAACTTCAATGGATTCAAAAGCATTAAATGCTTTCATGATTTTTAGTGCTGCCTCAAAAATCCTTAATCATCGTTATGATGAAGCTCTAAAAATACTCGAATTATTCAAGAAACTTGATTCTCATAATGCAGATTTAGTCGGTATCATCGCTTATCAAAAATTCATATGTTACGGCAATTTAGGTTTAATCAATCAATCAAGAATTAATGCAGAAGAAGCAAGAAGTATTTTCGTGAAATCAAAAAACTATCGCCGTTTAGCTTTAATCGATTTATATCAAATTGAATTTTCATATTATGAGAGCGAAACAATCATCAATTACAATAATATAAGTTTTCTTGAACTACTCAATCAAGATGAAAAAGATCGTTTTTATCTATTGCTCGCTTTAGGTAAAGAGAACTCATTCGAAAACTTAATGAAAATATCAAAAAATAGCAAATATTATGTAGAATCATTATTTCTTAATTGCTGGTTAAGACTTAATGAGAAAAATTCAAGTGATTTTCTGAATTATAAAGATGAATTATATCAAATATGTTTAAATCCTCAACACTCACGCGTAAACTATCACCATTGGATCGTTTTAATGGAGTTAGGAGCGTACCATGATTTACGTAGTTTCTTACTGACACATATTTTACCACTCGCATATCAATATCAATCGGTTTTCTTATTGAAAAAAATAACGAAAGAAATCGCAAGTTTTTCATTTACGAACAAACGATATAAAGACGCTTTGTATGAAATTATTAATATTGAAAGTGATATTGCCAAGCTCCAAAACATTAAAAAACCGATTGGGATGTTGAATCCCCAATCGGCTTATGATATCGAATAACTATTCAAATGCCTTTATAACTTTTCTTGCTAGATTTAAATACATAATCCCAATGTATTCTGTAGGAGCATAGAGCGAGTGATGCCCAGAGGTTGGCTGTCCGATTGGAATCGTTGTTAACAAGGGAACATTCAACTTTTCAGCAACAATCTTTCCGCCACCCTTTCCGAAAATAAAATGTTTTTCTTCATTTATTTCAAGGAAACTCATATTTTCGATGACACCAATGATTTCTTGCTTTAATTCTTGCGCAGCGAATCCTGCTTTAATAGCGATATGAGAAGCGCTGACGTGGGGTGTAGTAACAAGCATTGTTTTTGCATCAGGGATTAAACTCTTTACGTCCATTGCCACATCACCTGTGCCGGGTGGGAGATCGATTAACATGTAATCTAAATCAGGACTCCATATTGTTTCTAAAACAAATATTTTTAAGATTTTTCCTAACATTGGGCCACGCCACATGAGCGCTTTTCCCGCTTCAGTCATAAATTCAGCGGAGACTATTTCAATACCACGAATGTTATATGGATAGATTTTACCATCTTCAGTTCCTGATAATTCTTCATTTTCAATATCAAAAATTTTCGGCATGTTTGATCCGTATATGTCGGCGTCAATGATGCCGACTTTTTTTCCCATTGAAGTTAACGCCAAAGCGAGATTTGCAGTAACCGTTGATTTACCAACGCCACCTTTTCCCGATGCGATTGCTAATATATGCATGGTCTTCGCTATATTTTTAGGTCTTGCTTGTTCATACTCAACCGATAAACTTTTATACCCTAAATCAAGTTTTACGATTTTTGCAATGCTTCTGTTTAATTTCGATGTGAATTCGTTGTTATTTACAGCGATATCAATCAGCATGACAACAGAAGAGGCTTCTTCATCAATGCCAATATGTTTGATTGCATTATTTTCCTTTAAAGTCTCTCCAGAACTAGGATCAACGATCACTTCAATTAGTTTTCTTATTTCATCTACAGTATTTTTCATGACTACATCTCGCTTTCTACAGTTTAATATTATATCTTATAATGGAAAAAAATGAGATTATATTGCTTATGAAATTAAATTATGTGAGGATTCCTTTACATCATTTATAATTCGTTTTATAATGACATATGACGATTTTTCTTGGAGGTATCACTCATGAAACCATTCTTCTTAAAAGCAGCTGCACCCATTCCTAGGATATTAACGCATAAGAGAGCTTTGTTTGTAGGACCTCATCCTGATGATATTGAGGTTGGCACAGGTGCGACCATCTCAAAATTAATTAGTTTAGGAATAACGGTCGCTTTCGCCATCGTTACTGATGGAGGTTCGGGGTCGAGTGATTCACATATTTCGATTGATGAATTGGTCAAACAACGATATGATGAAGCAATGAGTAGCGCGCAATATCTTGGTGTTCAAGAAACATTTTTTTTGAATTTTCCAGATGGAGCCAAATACGATGAATGGGATGTTGCAGTAAAGCTAGCAGAAATCATCGTTAAATTTGATCCAGATATCATCTTTGCTCCAGATCCTAGTTTGCCCTCCGAGATTCACCCAGACCATATAAAAACTGGAAATGCGACGAAGGATGCATTATTAATTAGTTCTAGTCCGTTAACGTTAAAACGGAATATGATTTTTATCGATCAAGATTCTCATTTAGGCTTTAATCGAACTTTAGCATTTTATTACACACATCGACCCAACCAGTTTATACCAATAACGAAAACGGACATTGTAAATAATCATAATGCCATCTTAAAACATCAAAGTCAATTTCAAGAAAATTCCAAGGAATGGAACATGCTCAAAATATATCTGTCCTACCGACAAAAAAGGTTTGGTAATCTGTTTCATTCCAGAAGAGACGGTTTCTTTGTTATGGGACCCATTCATCAACATTGTTTTCCAGAAATTAATGAATTCTAAAATATTTTGATTATTACTCAAAAGACCTATTGAAGGAAATATATTTTAGTGATAAACTAAAAAAAAGCACAATAAACTGGGGAGAAACATATGAAAAAAACAGCGATAATCATTATTGGCGTTATTGGATTTTTAGTCATCTTTTTTGGGATTTCACTTATTACTGGATATAATAAATTAGTTGATAAAGATGAAAGCATTAATTTTGAATACTCTGAGATTGATCGAAGACTTCAGCAACGTTATGATACCCTGACTCAACTTGCAACTGCAGTCAATGGATTTCAAGCTCATGAACAAGCCGTATACGATATGATTACATCCGCTAGAGCAGCGTATGCCACTGCGAAAGCCAATGGAGATTTAGAAGGAATGATTGAAGCTGATTCTTTGCAATCGATTGCATTAGCTGATTTATTAGCTCTTTTTGAAGATAACATACCGTTACAAACGACAGAAGCGTATGGTGATTATATGGATGCGGTTTGGGGCATTGAATCGGCTTTATCAGAAGCGAGACGCCAATATAATCTTTCTGTTCAGGACTATAATACTTATGTTCGTAGATTTCCTGGTGTATTTTATGCATCCCTCTTTAATTTTGATAATGAATTCGAGTACTGGAGAGTTGGAGAAGGCGCAACTGAGATTCCAGACATAGTATTTGGCAATTAAGAATGAAATCGGCTTTTAAGTTTTTACTCCTTTTCACGCTCATTTCATTTACACTTTTAGGATGTAAATCGAATAAAGAATATCCAAATCCTACGAATGAATTTTATGTGAATGATTTTGCCAACACTTTAGTACCGGCTGTTGAATCTACGATTGTTCGCGAAGGCGAACGGTTATATGATGAAACTTCAGACGATGGTGAAATAACCGGAGTTCAAATCGTTTTTGCGACTTTTGCCGTTGAAAACGAGATCAATATTGCAGAATATAATCTATCAGATATTTATAATCAATGGGAAATAGGAACAGACGACATGGGAATTCTCGTCGTCTATTTCTATGTAGGTGATACAAATAAACCTGAAGATTTGGTTCTAAGTCAAGTGATTATTGAAATCGGATATCAAATGGAAATCTATCTAAGTCCGATTGAAGCCGGTAATATTTTAGATGATACAATTATGACTGACATGGATGAATCCATGGCAACGGCTCAATTGCTTTATGAACTATTAACTATCGTGTATACTGAAGTATTCGGTTATGAAGCTTTTAATTACGATATGGATGAATACCAGTATTATTTAGATAATTACGATGAATATAGCGATTATGACGATTTTTGGGGATGGATATTGTATGTTGTCTTATCGCCTTATTCTGTGTGGTGGGAAAAAGGAATTTTAGTGATTTTAGGACTTCTCATTTTTGGAGTTGGTGGGGGCGTTGTTAAAAATATTGGTGGCGGCGGAAGAAGCGGTGGGATGGGAATTCGTAGAAGAAGATGAATTTGTCATTTCTTCTTTTAATCTAGGGCTTTATGAATCCTTCATTGACAAAGAATAATTTCTTGACATCAAGTTTAAAAAAAAGTATAATTTATATGCTGCTTTGGGGTGGTAAAATGAAGTGGTCTATCAATGAACTTAATAAGTTTCGCTTAACAAACAATACGTTTGATTACATCGGTGATTTTCATTCGTTTATTACAGAAGATCTTATCGATTTAATCGATATATCGCCTGTCTTAATTTCAGGTTCTTTTCAAGTATTAGAAGCCTTTGAAGAGTATGTATTCGATGTAAAAATCAAATGTACAATAACCCTTGCTTGTGCGATTACTTTGAAGCCAGTAGATGTGCCCATGGAATTTGAAACAACGCTTAACTTCGCGACTACATTAATAGATGATTCTATCTATCTAATCGATGGAAATACCATTGATTTAGATCCGGTTGTATGGGCTAATATTCTCATTGAAAAACCAATGCGAGTCGTAGCGAGTGATGCTTACGATGATTATTCTGAAGATATCGTAACACTCGATGAAGAAGAATTGATTTCAGCAAACCCCTTTGGGAAACTTAAACAATAAACGGAGGTGAAAACATGGCAGTACCATTTAGAAAGACCAGTAAATCAGCAAAAAGAAAAAGAAGAACACATTTCAAATTGAACGCACCAACGATGATTGTTTGTCCAAACTGCGGTGAATTGACTTTGTCACATCAAGTTTGCAAAAAATGTGGATTTTACAAAGGCAAATTGGTTTTAGAACCAAAACCCGAGAAGACAGACAAAGAATAATCGAAAAGAAAAGAAGCGCTGAGAATCTCGGCGTTTTTCTTTTCTCAAAATATCGAATTTATGCTATAATGTATTTATTGAATAGAGGTGAAATTATGACTGATCAATATCAACACACGTCGGTATTATTAAATGAATCCATTGAACTTCTTGATATCAAACCAACGGGTATCTATGTTGATATGACCCTGGGTGGTGGTGGTCATAGTGAAGCAATCCTTCAGCGTTTAACGACAGGAAAATTAGTCGGATTTGACCAAGATATTTATGCGCTTGAAAAAGCGAAGGAAAGACTCAATCAATATTCAAATGTCATTTTCGTCAATCAAAACTTTGTTCATGTTAAAGAAGCTTTAATTGCACTAGGACTTCATCATGTCGATGGTTTTATCTATGACTTGGGGGTATCTTCTTTTCAATTTGATATTCCGGATAGAGGGTTTAGTTACAATCTCGATAGCCCGCTCGATATGAGAATGGACCAAAGTGCTGAATTAACCGCCTATCAAATCGTTAATGAGTACCCTTTTAATGAATTGATGCAAATTCTTTACCGATATGGTGAGGAATCCAATGCGAAAATGATTGTTTCTGGCATCATTAGAGCAAGGCAAATCAAACCCATAGAAACAACGTTAGAACTCGTAGAAGTTATTAAAAAATCACTTCCTATGAAAATATTATCGAAAAAAGGTCATCCAGCCAAACAAACATTTCAAGCGTTAAGAATTGCGGTCAATGATGAATTAAGAGTGTTTGAAACATCACTGCGTCAAGCGATTGACATGCTTGCGCCCAAAGGAAGAATCGCAGTCATTACCTTCCATTCGCTTGAAGACCGAATTTGCAAACAAACTTTTAAGGAATTTTCAACGATTGAAATTCCCAAAGGATTACCTATCATTGTCACTGAAAAACCATTGTTGAGACTCATTAACAATCATGTTATAACGGCTTCGGATGAAGAACTAGAAAATAATAACCGAGCAAAAAGTGCTAAGATGCGTGTGTGCGAAAAAAATGAATAATGCCATTGTTTTTTCTTGACACTCACTAGGCATTATGATATTATATTTTTGCACTGATTTGCAGGTGTAGTTCAATGGTAGAACT
>DIJY01000126.1:0-3178 GCA_002421405.1 Caryophanales bacterium UBA5632
ACTCAATCATCGATGACGTCATACAATCATTAGGAGGGAAAACATGATCTTATTTCCGAA
Source organism: Caryophanales bacterium UBA5632 (assembly GCA_002421405.1). Lineage (GTDB taxonomy): Bacteria > Bacillota_I > Bacilli_A > Izemoplasmatales > Hujiaoplasmataceae > UBA5603. The sequence continues at coordinate 61 of DIJY01000126.1, forward strand.
AGTAAAATCAATCAAAGAAAAATCAAAGTATTTTGAATACTCACACCTTCATGTCGTGCTAGATGATGAATTGGCAACGCTTGAAGATATCATCAAAAGTCGGTTGATGAAGGTCGCTTTTCACGATGAGCCGAATTTAGTCTTTAAGAAAGATTCGTCTTGTCAAAAAGAGGGTTACCATCTTTTTATCAATGCCTCCGGTGTCCAAATCGATTATATAGACTATTCGGGTGCGCTTTATGGACTCATGACTTTAGTCCAAATCGTTTCACAATATCCCAAAAAATTGCCCTATTTAGCAATTGAAGATTACCCAGATTTGACCTTAAGAGGGGTCATGATTGATATTGCGCGGGATAAGATTCCAACGCTTGAAACCTTAAAACAAATGGTTGATAATCTGATGATGATGAAGATCAACCATTTACAACTCTATGTCGAAGGCTTTGCGCTTGAATATCCAAGTTATCAATCCATCCAAAAAGATGAAACGCCGTTAACACTCAGTGAATATGAAGACCTTGAACGCTATTGTCAAATCAGAGGCATTGACCTCGTTGGCAATATGAATAGCTTTGGCCATATGACTGCTTGGTTAGCGAAAGAAGAGTTTCATTCCCTCGCTGAATGTGAAAATGGTTTTACCCAATGGGGATTTCCTTTTCCGGCTTCAACGCTCAATCCGCTTGATGCGTCAAGTTTTAACTTTGTAAAACAACTTTATAATGATTTTTTACCACATTCATCTTCTAAGTACTTTAATATTAATTGTGACGAGCCCTTCGAACTTGGAAGAGGTAAAAGCAAAGAATTATGTGACCAAATCGGGGTTGAATCGGTGTATCTTAATTTTGTGACTCAGCTGATTGATGTAGTCCATCAAGCGAAGAAAACACCGATGATGTGGGGCGATGTATTAATCAATCATCCAGACATTGCAAAAAAACTACCGAAAGATTTAATCTTCATTGATTGGGGATATGATCGACACTATGATTTTCTAAATCATGCACGCCGATTAAACGAGCTCGAGTTATCGTTTGTATTAGCCCCTGGAACGTCGACATGGAATAGTTTTACCGGCCGATTTACGGATATGATTACTACCTCTAAAAATGCTGGCATCAACGCAAAAAGGTATCAGGGATTAGGGGTTTTAACAACCGATTGGGGCGATAATGGACACTTTCAGTATCTGCCTTGGAGTTATATCGGTTTTGCCTATATGTCACAAGTGACTTGGAGTGATGAGTACGATGATTTTGAAGCATTATCTGCGTTCCTAGATAATGCTATTTATGGCGAATTCTCCAACAAATTGACGAAAGCGATGATTGAACTCTCCCGCTATAATGATTTAGAAACCACTTATGTCAATAATGGCACAACGGCGTTTCAATCGATTATGTACGTTGATCCAACCGAACGTTTTCCCTTTGAAGTCAGAAAGAATATGCATAACCAGCTGATTAAACAAAATCCTTTGTCATTAGATAGTCTCAAAAAGATCAAATCGGCTTTAGCCACCTTTGATGCAACGATACACCCTTTAAAAATAGCGAACCCACTTTTAGTCTTAGAATTGAATCAAACATCCAATTTCATCAAACTCGGGATTTTAATCAACGCTTTTGTCAACTATCCAGAAGTCGTTGACGAAATTTCAATCATCAAACTCATCGATTCACTGATTGAAAATCATCAAAAATTATGGCTTTTACGAAATAAAGAAGGGGGATTATCCCGTTCTTTATCAAGACTTTATGTCTTAAGACAATTCATCTCGATGAAGTAAAAATTCTATGATATAATGAATATGAATTAAATTTGGGAGGGTCAATATGGAAAATGAAGAACGCTTAAGCGAAGCCGTCAAACTCTATGATGTCAAGCAGTTTGACAAGGCCTTACCCCTGATTAAAAAGCTGGCTAAAAAGAATGATCCAAAAGCAAACTATTATCTTGGCATGATGGCCTTGAATGGGCTTGGCATGAAAAAAGATATTCCGTTCGCCTATGAATCCTTTCATAAAGCTGCTTTGGAACTCGATCCATCGGGTATTTATATGATGGGAATATGTTATTTAAACGGATTCGGAGTTCAAAAAAACGATGCCAAAGCCTTTGAATATTTTCAAACGGCCGCCGAAAGAAATCTTCATGAGGCGAAATTAAAAGTCGCCGAATGTTACGAAACCGGTCAAGGCACTTCAAAGAATGAACCCAAAGCTTTGAAAATCTACGCGGAACTCGCAAAGAATGAAGATGCATTTTCTGCGTATCGGATTGGCATGGCTTATCTAGAAGGCAAAGGCGTCACGAAAAGCGCTGAATCAGCGTTTTCCTGGCTGAATAAAGCCTTATCTTACGGTTCGATTGATGCGATGAACCGCTTCCGTTATATCGGTACGAAAAGTAAAACCGATGCACGAACAACCCCCATGATTTATACCATCGGTGAAGAATTGTTAAATAGCGATCACCCCAAAGATGCGATTATCTACCTTGAAATCGCCGCGAATGAAGGCAACTTAAAAGCCTATCAGTTGCTTGTTAAAGCCTATGATCAAGGCATTGGTGTTTTACGCGATGCCAAAAAAGCGTTTGACTATTGTTTAAAAGCTTCAGAATTAGGCGATGCTTATTCGATGTTTCAACTGGCAGAAAAATACGAGCAAGGTTTAGGCGTTGACAGTTCTTTCGTTAAAGCCGCCACATGGTATGAATCCTCTAAAAACGCAGGCTATGAACCCGCAAGAAATGCATTAAATACTTTAAGGGGGTATAGCGTATGAATGAATCCTTAAACCCCAANNGATTTAGGCGATGCCTGTTTTTATGGCAATAACCGTCCTGTTAATTTAGAACTTGCCTATAGTTATTATAAACAAGCCGCCGATAAAGATAACTCCGTCGGTTATTATAATTTAGGCAATTATTTCGTTGCGAAAAAAGATTATAAACAAGCCCTCATCAATTACGAAAAATCACGCGCTTTTGAATATTCGCCGGCCGCAATCACGTTAGCGAAAATGTATCAAACGGGATCCGGTGTTAAAAAAAATAAGAAAAAAGCGTATAAATATTTAGTGAACGCCGCAAAACTCAATGATCCCGA
>DIJY01000126.1:3224-9382 GCA_002421405.1 Caryophanales bacterium UBA5632
AAAATCCGCTGATTTAAACAACCCTGTCGGACAACTCAATGTCGGTCTTTATCACTTAACACAAAAAGACTATAAAAAGAATCCAGAAAAAGCATTTCATTGGTTGGATAAAGCAGCATCCTCAGGTGAAATGACCGCCATGAAAACGATGATGCAAATCTATAGTGAAGGCAAACATCCTTACTTCAAAAAGAAATCACAAGCCTATCTTCATGAAATGGCATTTTATTATCGCGAATTATTAGCCAAAGCCAAAAACATCGAACAATTGAAGATTGTTGCGAACGTCTATTATGAAGGCAATTCGGTAACCAAAAAGAACCATGAAAAAGCTTGTTACTATTATCAAATTTTAAAGGATTTAAATGAAGCCGAAGGATTCTATGGTTATGGCGTCTGTTTGCTCTATGGACAAGGGATTAAACAAAATATAGAAGAAGCGAAAAAATACTTAGAATTAGCAAGCGAAGCGAAACATCCAAAAGCCTTATCAAGACTTGGGGATATTCATCGCATGGGAATGAAAACCAGTACGAACGCTGAAAAAGCAAAAGAATTCTATATGGAAGCCTCTCGCCTTCAAGACCCAGAAGCGTTAGTCAATTTAGGGCTATTAAATTACCGGGAACAAATCGAAAACCATTCAAAGACGTTAGCTTATTCCTATATGGAGACAGCCGCAAAAAAAGGATATTATCAAGCAATGTATTGGCTCGGCGTGTTTCATGATAAAGGCGTGGGGTGTACCCATGAGTTCAAAGCCGCTGAAAAATGGTTTGAAAAAGCCATTAAAGCCGGTTCTTTAGGGGCAAAATATAAATATGCAGCCATGATTCTCGATGAAGTCGAATCTGAAAATTTTAATGTTAAAAAACAAAATGCTTATTTTCAAAAAGCAAAACAGTTGTTGATTGAATATGTTCAAGATTCAGAGCATAATCAAAACAATTATGCGTTTGCAATGCATTATCTGGGTGAAATCTTTAAACAAGGTAAAGGGGTCGAGGCTTCGGCAAGAACAGCAAGATACTGGTTTGAAATGGCGGCTGAAACCGGACTTTCGAAAGCGATGGTTGAACTGTTTCTTGTTTTAAAACCGAAAGAACCTAAACAAGCCATGAAATGGTTAAATGAAGCTTTGAAAGATCCTTTATCGAGTGAAGCGATGTATGAAATGGGTAATCTGTATTTAGAAGGTTACTCCCCTTTGATTGAAAGCAATATATCACAAGCGAAGAAGTACTATGAACAAGCAGCCAGATTGAACCATCCGTTGGCGCTTGAGAAATTAATGATGAATTAGGTGATTGAGTTGAAACTGTTATTACATATTTGTTGTGCTCCCTGTTCCGTGATGGCGATTCAAGTCTTGAGAAGTCAGACAATTGAAGTTGAGGGCTATTGGTATAATCCGAATATTCATCCTTATACTGAATATAAAAACCGGTTGGATACGTTAAAAAGCTATGCGGAAATCATCAATCTTCCTTTGACGGTGAATGATGTCTACGGTTTAAGATTATTTACGAAGATGGAAATGGAGGATTTAGAAAATCGTTGTTTAGGTTGTTACGACATGCGATTAAGAGAAACTGCTCTCTATGCAAAAAAGATGGGTTATGATGCGTTTTCAACCACATTATTGATTAGTCCTTATCAAAAACATGAAAAACTCAAAGCTTTGGGAGAACAACTCGAAAAAGAAATCGGGATTCCATTTTATTATGAAGATTTTCGACCTTTTTTTAGAGAAGGACAAAAACAAGCTAGAGAACTTCCGCTTTACATGCAAAAATATTGTGGTTGTATTTTTTCAGAAGAAGAAAGATACTTATCAAAAAAGATTAAAACGGCTGAGTAGCCGTTTTTTTTATTAAAATAAAATCATAACGATTTTTCGCCCTTCTATTGAAAAGAAAACGATTATCGCATACAATTTTTGTTATATCATACTGAGGAGGAATTATCTTGAACTTGAATACTTTCATGTTAGCGACAGTCAATGAGTTAAAAGAATCATGGTGGATGTATCTGCTTGGCATCTTTGTCACGTTATTTATCATCTGTGGTGCCCTTTATTTTGGGTGGACCGCTTATCAACAAAGCAAGAAACTCGAAATGGACAAAGAAACGATTAAAAAAACGGTTATTAGTTCGGTATCTTTTTCCATTTTACCTTCGATTGGCATTTTTATCGGTGTAATTACCATGGCGGGGTTATTAGGAATTCCCCTTCCTTGGATTCGTCTTTCCGTCGTAGGCGCATTACATTATGAACTGATGGCATTAAGCGTTGCGGCTGAAGGCGTCACCTTAACAACCTTAACAACCGAAAACTTTGTGACGATTGCCTTTGTTATGACGATTTCGATTATGTGGGGTGGTATTTTCGCACTCATCTTTTTTAAGAAATATCAACAAAAAGTGATCAATAAAGCCACAAAAGATGGTGGCAAAGGCTTTGGCAAAATCTTGTTTGATGCATTCTTCATTGGGATGATATCGGCTTATATTGGCGACGCTGTGGCAAAAATGATACATTATGAAGTCAAGATTATTGAAAATGGCGCTTATGTCTTTGATGGCAATGGCAATGCTTTGACCGAAGATAGAAGCACCGTTGTTCCAATCATTGTCATGGCATCAGCCATGCTAGCAATGGCATTCTTTGAATGGTTGATTACGAAAAAGAAAATCAAATGGTTAGAAAACTTTGCCTTGTCATTCTCGATGATTTTCGGGATGACGATTGCGGTATTGCTTGGCATCGGAGGTATCTACTAATGAAACCCATTTTATCCTATCAAGATCGTATGCACAAGCAAGGTCGTATTTTTACAATCTTAGGACTTTCAGTGATGATTAGCATTCCGATTTTAATCATGCTTTTTACAGGAGTCACGCCAAATATCCATCAAATGGTGATTGGAATCGGTGTATTATCGTTAATTTATTTACCGGGTGGCATCGTTGAAGTCGCAACTTATTCACCTATTTTAGGGACGACGGCTACTTATTTAGCGTTTATTACCGGAAACTTAGCAAACCTTAAAATACCGTGCGTCATGAATGCACGCCAAATTGTTGGAACGGCGATTGGCACAGAAGAAAACGAAGTTGTTTCAACGATTAGCGTCGTGGCTTCAACATTAACAACTGTCGCGATCATGACATTGGGAATCGTGATGTTAATTCCGTTGCGTCCGATATTATCGAGCGAACTCCTACAACCCGCGTTCAACTGGGTTGTTTCAGCACTGTTTGGGGCTTTGGGTTATAAATACTTCAAAGGCAATTTAAAAATTGTCGCCATTCCATTATTATTAATGGTTGTTTTAGCATTCTTAATGCCGGGCTTCGTGATTGGCAACATTACCATCGTCATTATGGTTGGCGCGATTACTAGCGTTTTAGTCGCAAAACTGCTTTACGATAAAAAATTGATATAGGAGGTCATGATGGATTATTTGTTATATGCAGTTTTAGGGATTCTTGGATTACTGTTATTTCTCATTTTAATTGCTGTCGTTCGGACCTTTTTCTTAAAATCAAAGGTGATCGAAAAACAACCGATTTCAATTTCAAATGATGAAAAACTTAAATATGCTCAAGGATTATCGGAATTGATTCAATTTAAAACGATTGCTTCAAAAACGGAACAAGATCAAACCCTCTTTACGGAAATGCAAACAAAAATGAAAGAATTATTTCCATCCGTTTTTACGACGATGGAAATTAAAATCTTTGAGGGCGGTTCGCTCCTCGCTTGCTGGAAAGGAAAAAATAAAAGTGCTGAACCTTTAATTTTAATGGCTCATCAAGATGTTGTTCCGGCACCGATTGAAGGATGGATTCATGATCCGTTTGCTGGCGTTATCGTCGGAAATGAAGTCTTTGGTCGCGGATCATTTGATACGAAATGTACTTTATATGCTTTCTTCCAAGCGGCAGAAGAATTGATTTCTGAAGGATTTATCCCTGAAACGGATGTTTACCTCGCCAGTTCGAGCGATGAAGAAATATCAGGGATGGGTGCCGAAAAAACCGTTGAATACTTAAAGGAAAAAGGCGTTCATCCAAAATTAGTCTTGGATGAAGGCGGAGCGATTGTTGAAGGTTCATTACCTTCTTCAAACCGTCCAATTGCTTTAATCGGCGTCATTGAAAAAGGGTATGTCAACATCAGAGTGAAAGCGAAATCTTCTGGCGGTCATTCGTCAACGCCACCGAAAAATACGCCGATTGGTCGACTTTCTTTCTTTATTTCTGATATCGAGAAACAGTTTCCGTTAAAAACGAAAATGATTCCTGAAGTTCAAAATCTGTTCCAAACCGCCGCCCCAACAATGAGTTTTCCGTTTCGACTGCTTTTCGGGAACTTATGGTTATTTAAAGGTCTCTTGACTTGGTTACTACCGAAGATTAATCCTTATGGCAGAGCCATGCTTTCAACCACCATTGCTTATACGATGATGAAGGGTTCAGATGCGGAAAATGTCATTCCCAATGAAGCTTATATTTTATTGAATTGTCGGACGCATCCGATTCAAGGCATCGATTCAACGTTCCAAACCTTGAATCGAATTGCGAAGAAATACAATTGTGAATGTGAAATAATGGAAGGTAGAGAAGCGTCACCCATTGTCAATGTGAATGGGGATGCGTATCAAGCGGTTATTCGTTCGATAAAAGCCATCTTCCCAGATGTTTTAATCTCGCCTTATGTCATCTTAGGCGGAACCGATGCTAGGCATTATACTGCAATAACCGATGCAGCATTACGGTTCTCTCCAGTGAGAGTCACCAATCAAGATTTAAAGAAAATGCATGGCATCAATGAATCAGTTTCCATCGATGCTTTAGCTGAAGCCGTTGTGTTTTATAAACATTTAATCCAAGAATTTCATTAGTCTTCACACAAAAATCTTAAACCTTATGATACAATAGGATTGTACTACTATTCTAATATATAGGAGGTCGTTTATGAATTATCCCCGGAAAGATTTTGAAAAAGCGTCGTGTAAAGACGCCAACATTGAAAAAGGAATGTTGGTCGACTTATTCGACAAAATCGAATCTGACAAAATGAACATCCACGCAATGATCTTGGTCAAAGATGGCAATAAAGTATTTGATGCCTATGCGAAAGGTTATGGACCTGAGACAAAAGAGAACGTTTACTCCATTTCTAAATCATTTACATCCGTTGCCATTGGAATTTTAATGGATCGAGGATACCTTAAACTTGATGATTTGGTAATCAACTATTTTAAAGAGTCGCTTAAGAGTTACAAACCGATTTATGAACAAGTCACCATCAAGCATTTATTAACGATGTCAGTGGGTCATCCTTACGATTTCATGTACAACTTACAACCTGATGAAGACCCTGTCGAAGTATTCTTCAACGCTGAAGTCGTCGATGCTCCTGGAACGAAATTCATGTACAATAACCTCTGCACTTTCATCCTTTCAGCGATTGTCACAAAGATTACAAAAATGAGCTTACTCGATTTTTGTGATGTTGAAATCTTTCAACCCTTAGAAATTGAATAACCCCTATGGAAAAGCTTCGGAGCGATTACCGTGGGCGCAACTGGTCTTGAATTAGGTGCGATTGATTTGGCTAAATTTGGTCATTTACTGCTTAATAATGGTACTTGGAAAGAAAAGCAAATTGTTTCAAAAACTTATTTAGATGAAGCGACCAGTTTTCAAATATCAACAAGTCATGTCGATAATCCCAAAGATAAATATGGGTATGGCTATCAGTTCTGGATGAATGACTTTGGTGATTATCGTTGTGCTGGCTTATTCAAACAATACATCGTCATCAATAAAGAATTCAATGTTGTCTTTGTAACACAAGCCTATGAAGAAAGAGAACTTTTGAACTTATTCACAAGTTACGTATACCCAGGTTTAAATTCTGGTTGGGTGTTTGACAATTTCACTTTAAGAAATTATATTCACCGTTTTACTGAGAATTCAACTGATCTCATTAAAACTGAAAAAGAAACAAGAAAAATATAAAAGATACCTCATCAAATGATTTTTTCATTGATGAGGTTTTTTATGAAAGAAAGACGCTCTGGGGGAGAGCGTCTTTCTAATCTATATGGGGGAAATAAAAAGGAGACAAGGGAGGCCTGATGAAA
>DIJY01000047.1 GCA_002421405.1 Caryophanales bacterium UBA5632
CCGAATCAAGTTTATCGGTAATTTCAACGACTTCAGCGCCTAAATTACCCATTTCAGCCAAGCCTCGCGCGTTATCAACGATCGGACCGTAAGCATCGTTAGAAATAATCATCCCCACAATCGATAACATTCCGACCGCCGCAACGGAGATGCCAAACATTCCATACGTTACTTTCGTTGCGGTATCGAATCCAAGCGGTGAACAAATCATATAAGCGCCGAGGGCTGAGATTGCAATGCCAACCATCGCTGGTAATACCGACAAGAAACCATAACTGACGCCCGAAATAATCGTAAAAGCAGGTCCAGATTCACTCGCTTCAGCGACGTTTTGAACTGGCTTTTTCCGATCATCTGTAAAGTAATCCGTTGCGATGCCGATGATGACTCCGACAGCGAGTCCTAAGGTCGCAGCGAAATACATCCGCCACTCAAACGAAAAGATTATCGTCGCAATCGCCGTTAAAACGGCAAAAACGCCTGTGGTCAAATAAGTTGAAGTGTTCAGCGCATTGGTCGGATTATCGTTTTTACCCATTTTAGCAAAAGCAATGCCGATGATCGACGATAATAATCCAAGTGCTGCATAACAGAAGATTAAAGCAACATGATTTCCACCCAAAATAACTTTATCAAGCGCAACCGCCATGACGAGAGAAGCGGCTAAAGAAGCAACGTGCGAATCAAATAAGTCAGCGCCCATGCCGGCAACGTCGCCAACATTATCACCGACGTTATCAGCGATGACAGCGGGGTTGCGGGGGTCATCTTCGGGAATGCCTAGTTCGACTTTGCCAACGAGGTCCGCCGAGATATCAGCGGTTTTTGTAAAGATTCCACCGCCGGCTTTTGCGAACAAAGCTAAGCTAGAAGCACCAAAACTAAACCCTAATAATAACGTTGAATTTTGTGTTAATAAAAAGACGAGTGAAATACCCAGTAAAGAAGTCCCGACAACAGCCATTCCCATGACAGCACCGCCTCTAAAGCCATTTAAGAAGCTTAAGCGAATGCCTTTTTGGGCTGCTTCTGCAGTCCGAGAGTTCGCAATGGTCGCAATTTGAATTCCGATTTTACCGGCAATGGCACTAAAAGCAGTACCTGCAAGATAAGCAATGACCATTTGAAGGTTCATCAATAGGTTTGTTCCAAAATTGCCATCCCATAACGGTTTGGGTAAAAAGATTAAGATGAGAATTGCGACAACAGCAGCAAACTTTGCTAAAATTGCATATTCTTTCGATATAAAAGTGTTGGCACCTTTCCGAATCAATTCACCAATGTCTTGAATCTTTTGATTCGTTGAAGGTTGTTTTTTAACCCAAAAATAGAGCCATACTGCAAATCCGAACGCAATAAATGCAATTACAATTGATAAAATAATAAAGCTTTTTAGCATGCCATCCATGTCAATTATTGCTCCTTTTCTAAATAATTTTTCTTTATGATATCATGAAAGCGTTTTTACTTCAAGGTGAGTTCAATAATATTCTTAAGACAATTTTATTAGACTATGCTATAAATACGAAATGATTGGTGTTCATTTTATGAAACCAAATAAAATAAAAAAATTGAATATCAATGAATTTAAACTTTTTACGATAAAAATATAGATATGTCATATAAATAATAGGGCGAATGAAATGCACGATGCCCTTGCGGAAATTCGAATGATTTAATCAACTCGCTTGACAGTCAATAGGCTCTATGTTAAATTATGGGGTAGTAAGATTATTAAATAAACTGAATTCAAAATTGGAGGTATCAAATTATGCAAAAATGGGAATGTGTTTGCGGCTGGATCTATGACCCCGCCATTGGAGACCCAACTCAAAATATCGCGCCTGGTGTCGCCTTTGAAGATTTACCTGACGATTATCTTTGCCCAGAATGTGGCTTAGATAAAGAAAATTTTAGTCCCATCAACTAAGAAAAACTTGCAACGAATATCGTTGCATTTTTTTTATAAAAAAAGGTGAGAGTTCTCACCTTACTGCGATACATTCAATTTCGACTAAAGCATCTTTTGGTAATCTCGCAACTTCAACCGCAGCTCGAGCAGGTTTATGTACGCCAAAGAAGTGTTGATAAGTTTCATTCATTAAAGCAAATTCGCTCATGTTTTTTAAGAAAACAGTGCATTTGACGATATCACTGATTTCATAGCCGGATGCTTGAATAATGGCTTCAATGTTTTCTAAAGATTGTTTGGTTTGGTTTTGAATTCCGATTGCCAAAGTCATCGTTTCAGGTTCAATCGGTAATTGTCCCGAAACAAAAAGCATGGTGCCTGTATCAATTGCTTGTGAGTAAGGTCCGATTGCAGCGGGTGCTTGGCTCGTTTGTATTGATCGTTTCATGGTATCATCCTCCTACCATTATTATACCGCTTGAACATCGAATTTCAAAGTGAATTATCAGTATATTGGTTGCAAATCATCACCTATTGAACTATGATATTCATGAATGGAGGCATAAAATGAATAAAAGAAGATTGGGAAAAACAAATTTCTATGTCAGTGAAATTGGACTGGGAACTTGGCAATTAGGCGGTAAATGGGGTGAACCCTTTAAAAATGACGTCGCCCAAGCGACATTAGAAGCCGCTTTAAAGCATGGAGTCAATTTTTATGACACTGCCGATGTTTATAATGGTGGCGCAAGTGAAGCCGCCTTAGGTGAATTTAAAACGAAGCATCTCAATGATGATATTATTATCGCAACCAAAGCAGGGAGAAAACTCAATCCGCACATTGCGAAAAGTTATACTGAAGAAAATATAACTGCTTTTGTGAAAGCGTCAATCGCTCGTTTACAAGTTGAATCACTCGATCTTTTGCAGTTACACTGTCCGCCCACACCGGTGTACGATTCTGAAGAAACGTATGCTTTTCTTGATCGTCTCGTTCAAAAAGGGTTGATTAAACATTACGGTGTTAGTGTTGAAACCGTGATTGAAGCTAAAAATGCGATGAAACATCCGCATTTAGCGACAATTCAAATCATTTTTAACATGTTTCGGTTAAAACCCATGGAAGAAATATTTGAACTTGCGAAACAAAACGATGTGGGTATCATCGTAAGAGTCCCACTCGCAAGCGGATTATTGTCAGGCAAAATGACGAAAGAGACCGTCTTTTCAAAAGATGATCATCGTTTCTATAACCGCGACGGTCACGCGTTCGATAAAGGCGAAACATTCTCCGGTGTTGATTATGAACTGGGATTAAAAGCAGTGGAAGAACTGAAGAAGCTCTTTCCGAATCAAAATCTTTCACAAATCGCTTTAAGATATATCTTGATGTTTGATGCCGTATCTTGTGTTATTCCAGGCGCAAGCAAACCAGAACATATCTTGTCGAATATCGAAAGTGCATCCTTACCACCGTTATCTGAAGCGGAGATGGCTTCAGTCAAACGAATTTATGATACCTATATTCGGAAATCTGTTCATCATTTATGGTAGTACTAAAAATTGAAATAGAGGAGAAGTCGGAGTATGAAAAAGTTTTTTAAAGAATTCGGCGATTTTATTGCCAAAGGAAATGCATTTGATTTAGCGGTTGGGATTGTGATTGGTACTGCTTTTAATAAAATCATTCAAAGTTTGGTCAAAGACATCATTATGCCGCTGATTAGTTTGATTGGCGGAAAAGATTTTTCTTTATGGTATATCGTCTTAAAGGGCACGCCACAATATGATCCCATATCTGGAGCTTTATTGAATGCGGCTGATGTGGTTCTATTAACCTATGGAAACTTTATTCAAGCGATTATCGATTTCGTCATCATCGCCTTCGCTATTTTCTTAGCTGTGAAAGTTATGACCGGTGTGAGAGCGAGAATGGAAATTGCAAAGGCGAAACTCATTAAAAAAGATTCAGACAAGAAAACCGAATAACAATTAAAAAAGCGCTGAATTCAAATGAATTGAGCGCTTTTGTTTTAGACGATTCTAGCGATATAAGCAAACATTTCCGGACCGGTATGGATGCCTAAAACGGGTGTTAACGGTGTAATCGATAAGTTTCTAATATTGAGGTCTGTTTTCATTCTTTCAGCGAGTTCCTTGGCTTTATCTAAATCATCGCCATAATGAACTGTAAAATCAATCAATTGGTTGCCAAACTTGTCAATCATTAATTTTCTCATCGTGATGAGTGAACGGTTTAATCCAAAGCCTTTGCTCAAGGTGACGTAAATTCCAGCTTCATTAACCGTAATGACGGGTTTGACATGCAAGATGTCACCAATGGTGCCTTCCACTTTTCCAATACGTCCACCCCGTTTTAAATACTTTAAGGTGTTGATGGTATAAATTGCTAAGCTGTCTTCAAATCGACACTTATCCAGTAAAGGAATGATTTCTTGTGGTTTCATCCCGCCGTTGACCAATGAAATCGCGTATTCAATCAGATGACCTAACGCGCCTCCAAGGGTTTTAGAGTCGTAATGCGTGATTTTTATGCCTTTGACTTCTTGAAAAGCGAGTCGAAATGAGTTGAAGGTTCCCGAGAGTCCTGAAGAAAGATTAATCGCTAAAATATCGGTATAACCCTCTTTTTTGATTTGGGTGATGACTTCATCTAAATCACCGGGATTCGGTAAACTAGAAGTTACTTTTGCACTATCAAGTTTCGCATACACTTCATTGGCGGAAATTTCGATTTGATCACGAAAGTTTTTTCCATCAATGATAATTGACAAAGGGATGACAAATAAGTTGTTTTGTTTTTTTATATAGTCGGGTAATAAGTTTGCTGCTGAATCAGTGATAATGGCGATTTTCATAGTTTTCTCCTTATAGCGTGATAAAGTACTCTATCACACATAATACTTTATCAAATATCAAAAGATATGTCAATATTTATGATTAAAATTAATTTGTGTTATTTTTATGAAGATAATGTCAAAATAAAAACCGGTTCAAGGCGAACCGGTTCTCGATTAGATAAATAAGTTATGATTGGAATCTTGGGTATCAGCAAGATAAGTCGCAACTCCCGCAACCTCGATGCCATCAATCAATTCTGCTTGTTTGATGCCCATGATATCCATCGACATCGCACAAGCAATGATTTTCACGCCCATATCCATCGCGTTTTTCATCAAAGTTTGTAAGGAATCCACATTTTTCTTTTTCATAATGCCTTTAATCATTGCCGGACCCATGCCGAACATGTTCATGTTTGAGATGGGGAGTTTATTGACGCCTCTTGGCATCATGAATCCAAACATCTTTTCAATGAATGATTTCTTAACTTTCACTTTTTTGGGTTTTCTTAAAATATTGAGTCCCCAGAAAGTGAAGAACAATGAAACGTCTTTGCCTAACGATTTCGCACCGCTCGCGATGATGAACGCCGCAATCGCTTTATCTAAATCTTGGGAGAAAACAACAATCGTCGTCCCGTTGTAAGTATTTGTGACTTGAATGCCGTCTTGGGGCTTATTTGATGTCCCTTTTTGAATATGAGCGGTAATGATTTTATCATCTTTCTTGACATCAAGTAAGGTATTATTCGTTTTTTCAGCCCAGGCGCCGATATCTTTTAAGAACCCTGGATCGGTTGCTTTAATTTCAATGATATCGCCGGTTTTGAGTCCTTGCATGGTTTTATAAACTTGAACGATTGGTCCAGGACATTGCATTCCGCAAGCATCAACTTGAATCGTTACGGTGGGTTCGATTTTGTTTTGAGTTGTCATGATTGGTTTGACCTCCTTGAGGATTGGATGACCTAAATCATCGGAAACGGTATAACAAATTTCAGATCCGTCATTGTCATAAACACAGTGGTAACTCTTTAAGCCACCATCGAGGTTTTTGACATTGAATCCGTGTTGCATGAGCATTCGAGCGGCAGTATATCCTCTTGTACCCACATGACAATAAACATAGATTTCACGATCTTTTGGCAGTTCGTTCAAGCGAGAACGGAGAACAGTCAAGGGAATATTAATACTCCCAGGAATTGAACTGAGGACATATTCGGGTTCTTCGCGGATATCTAATAAGTAGTGACCATGACTAGCGAGCTCTTTCATTTCGCTCCAAGAAATCGTTTCAACTAGGTCTCTCATTAAATTTTCGGCGATGAAACCGACCATGTTGATCGGATCCTTCGCTGAAGAAAAGGGCGGTGCGTACGCTAAATCAAGATTTTTTAAGGCCGTCACCTTCAGTTTGGCATAAATGGCAGTCGCTAAAACGTCAATGCGTTTATCGACCCCTTCGCCGCCAATGATTTGTGCCCCATAAATCGTTTCATCTTCCGGATTGAACATTACTTTGATTGACATGGATTCCGACCCAGGATAATAACTTGCATGAGACGCGGGATGAAGATGAATGGATTTGAAAGGGAATTGCAGTTGTATTAATGTTTTTTCATTCGCGCCAACACTCGCGCAAGTCTTGTCAAAGACCTTCACCGCAGAAGTAGCGATCCCCCCTGGGTATACTTCTTCAAAACCACAAATATGATTTGCGACAAATCGAGCCTGCTTATTGGCTGGCCCTGCTAAAGCCACTGACATGCTTTGATGGGTAATGGGACTATTGATTTCGATGACATCACCAATCGCATAAATGTCAGGGTTTGATGTGATTAAATATTCGTTGACTTGAATCGAACCTTTTGGGGTTAAAGTCAGTCCAGCTTTCTTCGCAAGCTCATTATCAGGACGAACGCCAATCGCAAAGATGATTAAATCCGTTTCAAGGGTCTTGCCACTCGATAGCGTGATTGATTTTCCAGCATTATTAAATGATTTTACGCCATCATTTAAGATAAGTTCAACCTCATGATCAGTAATCGTTTGATGAATCATCTGAGCCATTTCATAATCAAACATTGCCAAGACCTGCGGTGCCATTTCCACTAAAGTGACTTTTATTCCTAATTCAACCAAGTTTTCCATCATTTCAATGCCAATGAACCCACCGCCGATAACCGTTGCGGTTTTGGGTTGATTTGCTTTAATATACGCAATAATCGCATCCATATCTGGAATATTACGCAATGTGAATAGATTTTTAGCTTCTTTGATTCCAGAAATCGGTGGTTTAATGGGTTGTGCCCCCGTCGAAATAACCAGTTTATCATACGATTCTTGTCCGGTTTCACCCGTTTTTAGATTGGTAAAAAGAACGACTTTATTCGTTTGATCAATCGCTGTCACCTCGGTGAAGTTACGAATATCAATATTAAACTTTTGATGCATATCTTCAATGGTTTGAACAATTAAAGCATCACGAGAGGTAATAACATTGCCAATATGATAAGGTAATCCACAGTTCGCAAATGAGATATATTCCCCACGCTCAAACATGATTATTTCTGCTTTTTCATCCATTCTTCTTAAGCGTGTCGCTGTGGTTGCACCACCGGCGACACCACCAATTATGATAATTTTACGTGCCATATTAAAACCTCCACCTTTATTATACTTCAGCTCATTTGAAAGTAGGTTAATCTTGAATCAAAGAATAAATTCTTTTAAATGCTTTTTTATCCATGATAACCGGAACCGGATAAAGCGGATTCGCTTCAGCCATCGCGCGCTTAATCATAATCTCAATATCTTCATCTTTAACGATTCCATCAAAGCTCGTTGGGATGTTCATTTGTCGGTTCATGGTTTTAATTGTTTCGATAAATGCAAGTGCTTTTTCATGTTTCGATTGATCTGGTTTTGAAATAGTTGTTAAATCAGCTAACGCTGCTAATTTCGAATCGATCGCATGGTTATAGAATTCAAGAACATGCGGTAAGATGACGGCGTTCGCTAATCCATGAGGAACATGATACATTCCGCCTAACGTATGAGCGATTGCGTGAACATTTCCTACATAAGCTTTTGTAAAAGCAACGCCCGCTTTATAAGCAGCGAGTTGCATGTGATTGCGGTAGTCTAAATTCGTCGGTTCTTGATAAACTTTTACAAGGTATTGAAAAATGAGTTGAATCGCTTCAATCGCAAATTGTTTGGTTTTCTTTGTGTTACTTTGACCTAGATACGCTTCCACCGCATGGGTCAATGCATCCATCCCGGTCGTAGCCGTTAAATCAATGGGAAGACCTAAGGTTAAACGCGGATCAAGAATCGCTATTTTCGGAATTAAAACGGGATCGTTAATCGCATATTTTTCATGGGTTAATGAGTCAGTGACAACACAGGCTAAGGTGGCTTCACTCCCAGTGCCTGAAGTGGTTGGAACTGCATAAAGCATCGGGATTTTTTTACCCACTTTTAAAATACCCTTCATTTGTTGAAGGGTTTTATTCGGTCTTGCGAGTCTTGCGCCAACGCCTTTGGCTAAATCGATAGCTGAACCGCCTCCAATAGCGATAATGGCGTCACATTGATTTTGAAGATATAAATCTTTAACTGTTTCAATTTGTAAAATGGTTGGATTAGAAGTCGTATCACCAAAGATAGTAACGCCAATCATTTCTGCTTTTAATAGGCCAATAAAATTGACAACATCGGGGAGTGCAAGCAAAGGTGCTTGTGAAACAATTAAGACGTGATGAAATTGATCTTGATGAATGCGTTTCACCAATTGATTCAATGCTGTATTTCCGGAAATGATTTCTGGTTCATTAATCGGCAAGAATGCTTGCGCGACGTATAAGATTTTTTGATAAATACGATAACCAAGTTTTGTTAATTTATTCATTATAGTCACCTCAAATGTCTTATACTATTTTACACCTTTCATAGGCAATTCACAATGATTTCAAGATACAATCAATCTTGAATGCAAAAATAGCTTAAAAGCATAAGATTTTTGTTATAATAAAAGTGTCAAATAATAATTATATAGGAGGAACACATGAAAGTTTTAAAAGAATATAAATTATCGAATGGTGTTATCATCCCCAGTGTTGGATTTGGCACATGGCAAATCCCAAATGGAAAAGAAGCCTATGAATCTACTTTATTTGCATTAAAAAACGGATATACTCATATTGATACGGCCGCCGCTTATGGCAATGAAGAATCAGTCGGAAAAGCGATTAAGGATTCTGGTTTACCAAGAGAAGAAGTCTTTATTACTTCAAAACTCAAAGCCGAACTCAAAGGTTATCAAGTTGCGAAGGACGAGTTCGAAAAAACCATTCAAAGATTGGGTGTTGATTACCTCGATCTTTACTTAATCCACGCGCCAAAACCGTGGCATATCCATAGCGATGGAACAGAATACACTGCACAAAACATCGAAACATGGAAAGCGTTTATCGAACTCTATAAAGAGAACAAAATTCGCTCCATTGGCGTTTCTAATTTCCGTCCCGAACATTTAAAACCGATTATCGAAGCGACAGGCTTTGCACCCCATGTCAATCAAATATTCTTATGCCCGGGCGCAACCCAAAAAGAAACGGTAGAATTCTCAAAACCCTATGGGATTTTAACGGAAGCTTACTCGCCGCTCGCAACTGGAAGGTTATTTAAAGTTGAAGTCATGCAACAAATGGCAGAAAAATATGAGAAATCACTCGCTCAAGTTGCGATTCGATGGAGTTTAGAAAGAGGGTTCTTACCCTTACCGAAATCAGTCACACCTTCAAGAATTATCAATAATATTGATGTTTGGGACTTTGAAATTTCTGAAACAGACCTAGATACCATCGACAAAATTGTTTTACCGCCTTGGCAATAAGATAAAGCGAATCCGCTTGGATTCGTTTTTTTTTGTAAAAATAGACATTTTTCGTGTATAATAAGAGTATAAAGTTAATAAACGGAGGATTTATGGAGAAAGTTAATAATCGAGTCGCAGTCTTAATTGATGCTGAGAATGTAGGTTCATCGAATGCCAAACAAATTTTCGATACGATGTCCTCTTATGGAGAAGTCACAATCAAACAAATCTTTGCGGATTGGTCCAATCCACAAGTTGCACCTTGGAAAAAAGAAATAGAAAATTATTCTATCGTTGCGAATCATCAATTTGCATTTGTGAAGGGCAAAAATACGAGCGATTTATCGTTAGTCATTCAAGCGATGATTATTCTGTATGAAAAAGACGTCGATACTTTTTGCATTGTATCTTCCGATTCTGATTTAACAAGATTGGTACAAGAATTAAGAGAAAGAAATAAACTAGTCATCGGAATGGGTGGACGAAATTCAATTAAATCCTTCGTCAATGCATTCTCTGAATTTATCTATTTGGGCGAACAAATCGATCATATCGTTTTAGAAAACTTGCCTAAATTTGATGAACTTCCCAAACCGTCAGTCACACAAAATAATGCTCGACCAGTTGAAAACAAAAAGCCGAAACATCGTCCGCTGCTTGAACAAGACAAACTTGAAACCATGCGCGAAATCATTGAACGTTTAATTGACGAAAGCGGAAGAGCGTTATATGCTCAAATCGCAACCGAAATGAAAAACAAATACTCTGACTTCGTGCCAAAGAACTATAACGCAAAATCATTAAAATACTTAATGGAGAAATTGCTTCCAGTCTTAAAAAATTACGATGTTTTTGAAGAATCGCTTCCCACCAATCCTAATTCCAAGATAATGTCTTTGGTAAAAAAGAAAGAAACGACCAAAAAATAGTTAAAGTTCCGTGAAAGCGGAACTTTTTATTTGCGTTTAATTTGACGATGAAACAACAACGTGATATACTAAATTCAAACACCCCCAGGGGGTATTGAAAGGGTGATTCAATGAAACAGAAATTTGACGTGACTGGGATGACTTGTTCTGCATGCGTTGCGCATGTCGAAAAAGACGTTAAAAAAGTCAAAGGCGTTAAGAAAGTCAACGTTTCTTTAATTAATAATTCTATGGTCGTCGATTATGATGATTCGCTTTCACCTTTCGCGATTGTCTCCGCCGTTGAAAAAGGTGGATATGGCGCTAAAGTATCGGGAGAAGATAAAAAAGAATCAGGGGAATCGACTGCGGTTCTCCATATCAAAAGTATGAAATCAAGATTAATCGTCTCTTTAATCTTTTTTATTCCTTTGCTTTATATCTCGATGGGAGAGATGTTAGGAGCGCCCCAATTAGGGTTTTTGGTTGGAATGGAAAATGCAATGAACGCTAGTTTATTGCAGTTCTTACTTACAATTCCGATTGTTTGGGCGAATGTTGCCTATTTCAAAGTTGGCTTCAAACGGTTATGGCTTAAAAGTCCAAACATGGATTCTTTAGTCGCCATAGGATCAGGAGCAGCTATGCTCTATGGCATCTTTGCTTTATTCATGATTGGGACTGGGCTTGGGAGACATGACATGGTCTTAGTCGACGAATACCGAATGAACCTCTATTTTGAAGCCGCTGGTGCGATTTTAGCGCTCGTCACCGTCGGCAAATACTTAGAAGCTTTAAGCAAAGGCAAAACCAGTGATGCGATTATGAAGTTAATCCAACTGGCTCCGAAAACCGCATTGGTTGAAATCAACGGCGAAATCATTGAAACGGCAGTGGTTGATTTAAAGAAAGATGACATCATTATTGTAAAACCAGGACAAAGCATCCCAGTCGATGGCGTGATTATCTCCGGAATTTCATCGATTGATGAATCGGCAATCACCGGCGAATCGATGCCGGTTGATAAATCAATTGGCGACACAGTCATTTCCGCAACGATCAATAAGACAGGGGCTTTTAAATTTAGAGCAACAAAAGTTGGTTCGGATACGACTTTGCAACAAATCATTAAACTCGTCGAAGAAGCAGGTTCTTCAAAAGCGCCGATTGCGAAACTCGCAGATCAAATATCGGGTGTCTTCGTTCCAATCGTGATGGGTATCGCCGTTGTAACGTTTGTCACATGGCTTTTGATTGGGCAACCCTTTAGTTTCGCATTATCAATGGGAATTACGGTATTAGTCATCTCTTGTCCGTGTGCTTTAGGGCTTGCGACGCCACTCGCAATCATGGTTTCAAGTGGTAAAGGCGCCGAAAATGGCATTTTGATTAAATCGGCAGAAAGTTTAGAAACCGCCCATAAAGTTACATCCGTTGTCTTAGATAAAACCGGTACGATTACTTATGGAAAACCTTCCTTAACCGACCTCTATTCAATGAAAGAAATGGATGATGTTACTTTGCTTTCGATTGCATATGCCTTAGAAGCCTCATCAGAACATCCGATTGCAAAAGCGATTACGAATGCCGCCATCGAAAAAAAATATATTTTACCGGCAGTTGTTTCATTTGATTCTATTCCTGGACAAGGCGTCAAAGGTTTTATTGATCAAAAATTGTATTACGCAGGAAACATCAAATTTATGAAATCATTAAACAAAGACACAACCGCTACAGAAAACATCGCAAACAATTTTTCAATGGAAGGTAAAACGGTAATTTATATCGCGAACGATGATGCGATTATTGGCTTAATCGCTATCGCCGATACCATCAAAGAAAGTTCAATTGAAGCCATCGAAGGCTTCAAGAAAATGGGAATCGAAGTGACGATGCTAACGGGTGACAATAAAATAACCGCTGAAGCAATCCGTAAAAAACTATCCATCGACCATGTCATCTCCGAGGTGACACCTGAAGAAAAAGAACAAGTCATTATTGAGTTGCAGAAACTTGGCAAAATCGTGGCGATGGTGGGTGATGGAGTCAATGATGCCATCGCCTTAACGCGAGCAGACGTTGGTATCGCCATCGGTGCTGGGACCGATGTTGCGATTGAAAGTGCTGATATCGTCTTAATTAAAAATGATTTAAGAGACGCTTTAGGCGCCATTGAACTCTCTAAAAAAACCATCAATAACATCAAGATGAATTTGTTCTGGGCATTCTTTTATAATATCATGGGGATTCCCATTGCTGCAGGTGTCTTTTATTGGTTTAATGGTTTAAAGCTTGATCCAATGCTTGGAAGTCTAGCCATGAGTATTTCATCGGTTTCAGTCGCATTAAATGCCTTAAGATTACGTCATTTTAAACCAAGTCATCACTTAAAAGGAGAAACAATAAAATGAAAAAAACAATGAAGATTTCGGGTATGAGCTGCATGCATTGCCAAATGCGTGTCGAAAAAGCGTTAAAAGGATTAACCGGTGTGGATAATGTTGTAGTTGATTTTCGTTTAGGGCAAGCAACATTCGAAGTCAGTGAGAACGTTGATGATTTAACGTTAAAAAATGCCGTGAAAGATGCCGGATATAAACCTGGAAAGATTGAAGGTTAATCATGAAGGCAGATCATAAACAAGTCACCAAACTCCTCAATATGGCGAAAGGCCAAATTGAAGGGATTTTAAAGATGGTTGAAGAAGATCGTTATTGCATCGATATTTCAAATCAATTGCTTGCGACAACCGCCATGATAAAAAAAGCAAATCATGCTGTTTTATCGGCGCATTTACAGAGTTGCGTTAAAGATACATTGACGGAAGATGGCGCAAAAAAAATTGATGAAATCATGACGGTACTGAACAAATTAAACTGAAAAATTATTAATCAATAAATATTAAATTTTTTGTACAATATTTTATTCCTATGATATAATCATAATGAGCCTTTAAAAGGGTCTTTGACAATGATTTGAAACAGGTGTATAACAGGGAATTGGGTGAAATCCCCAAACTGTGCCAGCAACCGTAAATATAGTCTTATATGAGTCGGGAGACCTACCTGTTCAAAAATATAAAAAAGAGGGTAAAATAATGAAGAAAGTACTGGGTATCATGCTTCTCATGTTTGTATCACTCGTTTTAATCTCTTGTGGCAGAGTAACGGCAACAGGACTTGGAACAGTGACGTTTGAGCTTTACGATTCAAGTGATGTGTTAGTAAAATCAGTCGAAGTTGATTTTTACGAAGGTGACACACTTTTAGGGATGCTTCAAGACAATTTCACTGTCTACTGTCCCACAGAAGAAGGCACTGCATCAACCGCGTGTGATTACACGCCGTCCTATGGAATTTTTCTTATGGGACTGGATAACATTCAAGCCTTTGATTCAACCAAAGAATATTTAGCGTTTTATATTAACAATGAATATGCATCAACCGGCGTAGATGGCGCAGCGATTGTTGATGGAAACGTCTACACGTTTAAACATGTCCTCCTTTAGTCTGAAAAAAAATAAAACCATCAGACAAATTACACTAGCTGCGATGCTAGTGACGATTCTCTATGTTCAAGAATTGATATTATCTGGCATTCCCAATGTTCAAATGACCGTCGTATTGATTATGGTCTATGGGGCTGCATTACCTTTAGGAATGTCATTATCAATTGTATCTGCTTACGTCTTTTTAGATAATTTACTTTTTGGAAGTTTCTCAATTCTCTATACGCCCGGCATGCTTATTGCTTGGATTACGCTGTTACTTGTTTCAAAAGCACTTGCGAATAAAAAGTTCGTCTGGACACTTGCTTTTGCGACGCTGTTTGGTATAATCTATGGATGGTTTTATATTCCTGGTAAGTTTATCGAACAAGGAATCTTTAATTTAGGGGCTTATTTAATAGCAGATCTTATTCCATTTGGAATCATTCTAATGATTAATAATTTTTTCACGGTTCTACTTATGTATCGACATTTGCGAACGTTGTTGGAGTCTTTATCCAAGCAACCGGAGCAAAATTTTTAGATTTGGCAAATCATCGTTCGGAAGTCAAAAGACTTTATATAAATTGAACAGGTGTTTAGACACCACCTATGGCAGGGAAGATGAATGCACGAAATCTTTAAAATGGTTACAAAGATACAATTTACATCAACACAAACAATTCAATCGTCAGAATTAATCCGTACGCTTACGGATTTTTTCGCTTTAGGATCGATTTGGACATACGCTATTGGCTTTATGATGGGGTTAGCAACCTTATTTCTATTTGTTTTTTTATTCACCTATATCAAACATATGTCTAAACCAAAATTAAAACGCATCAAACACATCATGTTTGACCGCCTTGAAGATTTGATTTGTAAAACGAATACCGGCTTATGGCAAATCAATGTTAAAACAGGTGCCATTACGATTAACGCGGATATGCCGTTTTTAGCATTAATTCCGGATGAAAAATCGCAAAGAACCATCGATGTGATTATCCGTGATTTATTTCATCCTGAAGATTGGGTTGTTGCGGAACAAAATATCAATTCCGTTATCCAAGGAAAAGAAGACTATTTTTTAACAGAAATTAGAGTCAAGTCAAGAGAAGGCGGCTACTATTGGACTACGATTCGTGGCACAATCCTAAAATATGCAAAGGATAAGTCGCCTTTAATTATTGGCGGAACTTTACAAGATACATCGCTTCGAAAAGAACGTGAATTAGAGATTCAAAGACTCAGTTATTTCGATGCTTTAACGGGACTTAAAAACCGTAGAGCGTATGAAAGTGCCGTTTTAAACTATGACACACCGGAGAATCTTCCCATTTCAATTGTCAGCGCCGATATCAATGGTCTCAAAATCATCAATGATGCCTTTGGCCATAACGTTGGTGACCAATTATTAATTGATGTATCCAATATCTTAAAATCAACTTTTCGTTGTATTGATTGTATTTTCCGCATCGGTGGCGATGAGTTCGTCGTCATTTTACCAAAAACGAATGCTGTTGATTCCATTAATGCCTGTGACGTTGTTAGAGCCGAAGTTGAGAAACACATCTACCATGGCATACAAGCCTCGATTTCAATTGGTGTCAAAACCAAAGAAACCAATGATGAAGACTTAAAACAACTATTGATTAACGCTGAAGTTGAAATGTATCATTCAAAATTAAAAGCCTCTTGGAAAAATCGCGGCGATATTATCAGAGGCATCTTATCAACCTTAAACGCTAAAAGTAAAGAACTAGAAGAGCATTCAATTCATGTCGCAGAAATATCTTACAAAATCGGTGTGATGTTGGCTTTATCGGATGCCGAACTCAATCAATTGAAAGTCGCCGCTGAATTCCATGATATTGGAAAAATAGCGATTGAACAAGAAATATTAAGCAAGTATCGCAAAAAAAATAATGAAGATAACCTTGTTTTTAAACAGCATGTTGAATACGGATATCGCATTTTAGCAGGCTCGAATGACTATGAAAAAATAGCGCGTGATGTTCTATTTCATCATGAGAACTGGGATGGTTCTGGCTATCCAAAAGGGCTCAAAGGAGATGAAATTCCTCTCTATTCGCGGATTATTCATTTAGCGGAAGCTTATGATTGGATGAGTCGAGCTTTGCCGTATCGTAAACCGCTTTCTAAAAGCCAAATCAAAGAAGAACTGTTAAACGATGCTGGTTCTAAACTCGATCCAGAATTGGTTAAACTTTTCATATCTGCGTTTTTGAGAGAGCCTATTGCCTAGGCATTTGACTATCAATCGTTACTATTTTATGTTATAATGAATTTATGAAATATAAATATGGAGGATTAATTATGTTAAATGCAAATGTATCAAAATTATTAAACGATCAAATCAACAAAGAAATGTACTCTGCTTATCTTTACTTAGATATGGCTAACTATTATGTCAACAAAGGCTTAAACGGGTTTGCGAATTGGTTTAACAAACAAGCACAAGAAGAAATGTCACACGCAATTAAATTCATCCACTACTTACAAGAAAATGGTTTTGAAGTTTCGCTCGAGGCGATTGCGAAACCAGGATTAGTTTACGCAGATACAAGAGAACCCCTCGTAGAATCTTTAAAACATGAAGGATTTGTTACTTCTTCAATTCATCACATCTTTGAAGAATCATCAAAAGTTCATGATTACAGAACCATGGAATTCTTAAACTGGTTTATTAAAGAACAAGGCGAAGAAGAAAAGAATGCAAACGACTTAATCGTTGATTACGATTGGCATTATCCTGCGGGACTCTTCGCGATGGATGCAAAACTTTCGGCTCGATAAATAATTCATTTGCTTAAAAAGCACATTCTTGAAATGCGCTTTTTTTTTCTAATGTTTGGTGAA
>DIJY01000090.1 GCA_002421405.1 Caryophanales bacterium UBA5632
ACCTTCGCATGGTTCACCGTTTCAAATACTGTTAGCGTTTCATCTATTACTTTGAACGTTACAACAGCAGACTCATTACTGATTAAAGCCGCTACCCCACTAACTGCTCCAGGAGCTGACGCAACCGGACATTATGATGCTAATGCTTACAGCACTACTGTAACCAATGCTCAATTATCTACTGCTGGATACTCTTTATCCACTTATAGATTGGCTCCATCAACCGTTGTTCAACCTGGTTATTTAACTGCTAGTGCTGCTGCTTTAAGTAAGATTGATGCAACTGCGGATAGAGTTTTAACAACTTTGTCAGGAACAGATATCAATAATGCAAGCGGATTTGTCGTTACTTTGTCTTTTTGGGTCATGGCTCAAAAAGATACTAATTTAGCTGTTAAACAATATGCTATTATCGGTGATACTGATCCTTCAGTACCAGCTGTGGATGCACAACTTAGAGATGCCACGAGACTTGCTGTTAGATCTTCTGCTGGTTCTTGGGTATATGGTGAAGATGTTGATTATTCATTCACATTTGCAGGTACATCACTAGCTGCCGCTACAATTGGTGGAGGTAGTAATCCTTTTGATGCTTTAACAGATGCTGCAATTACTACTACTTGGACTACTCAAGCTGCAGATTTATCTGCTCTCAATGGTACAGCGGGTTCAATAACAACAGGTACCGTAATCGAATCTCTACTTGCAAACGTACCTGAAGTAATTACAGTTACTGTATACATTGAAGGTTGGGATGCAGATGCTAGTAATGCTCTTATCGGTATTCCGTTTACTGTTTACCTAGAATTCACTATTGCTTAATTTAATTTTACTTATAGAGTAATTATTTATTAGTATATTCTTCCAGAAGCTGTTATTTCCTAATAACGGCTTCAAGAAGTATATACATACTTAAGAAATGCACGAAAAGCGCTTATTTTATGTATTATTTAACAAAATGATAGTGAAATTTTATCAAACATACTATATAATATAGTTTAGCGTGTTATGCATTTATATTAGAGGAGTGTGTTTATGGATAATATCACTAAGAAAAAGGCTACTTGGAAATTAATTGGAAATATCGCGTTCTGGGTTGTCTTAGCATTTGTGTTCTTTTATGCCGTATTTGCTTTGTTTACTAAACAAGATGAAAATTCATCAAGTTTCTTAGGTATCTCTACCTTATCGGTTCAGTCCGATTCAATGAGTCCAGCATTTAATACTGGAGATTTAATTTTTGTTGATACAAAATTTGAATTTGCTGATCTTGAAGTTGGCGATGTTATAACCTACAAAACATTTGTTGAAGTCGACGGTGAGGAATATTTAATTTATAACTCTCATAGAATTACTGAAATTGAAGTTATCGATAGCGTCTATTGGTTCACTACCGATGGTGATAATCCATTGGCCGTTGAAGAACTAGTGTTTCAATCTGATATCTTTGGTTTGTGGAATGGAAGAAAACTATCGGGATTTGGTACGTTCACTGATAATTTTGTTGATTTTGTCAAATCACCAATCGGTTTCTTCTTATTCATCGTATTACCGTGTTTTGCTTTCCTAGTCTATGAAGTCATTAAGTTCGTTAAAGTCGTCTCTGACTATAATGTGCAAAAAGCCCTAGGAGATCAAACTGCCTTAAAAGAAGAAGCAATTGCGATTGCTAAAGCTCAACTTGAAGCTGAACAAAAAGCTAAAGTAGAAAAGGTTGAAGAACCTAAAAAAGAAGAAGAGGACTAATATTTAGTATACTCTCCATAATTTATAATAAGGGAGGAATCAGAAGATGAATGAGTTTTCGCGCTATTACGTCGAACTTTTCTCATATCTTTGGGAAGATTTCCTCTTTTTTATTACTGAAGTTTTATGGAAAGGCATTTTAGTCAAAACCTATCAAAATGTTGTTTCATATTTTCAATTACTAGCGAGTGAAGCACCAACCTTCACAGTGGTATCGTGGGTGATGGTCATTGTGACTGGATTACTTAATATCGCCTTAGTTGTATTTTTAATCGCAAAGATTGTTCTTTGGATTAAAAAATACTTAGCATTCCAATCAATTGAAATTGAAAAGAATGAATTGATTGAAGAAATCGCTAGTTTAAATGACAAAGTTTTAAGTTTAGTTGATGAGAAAAATCAAATTTTAGCAATGAAAGTTTCGCAACTGGGTATTAATGCTTCTACCGGCCAACCTGCTGAAAAGATTATTACCGGTGGAATGGGTCAACGAGCATTTGCTCAACCCGGTATGGGTGGTTATGCATCCGGACCGGCTTCAACGGTTGTTGTTGGCGGAAAAGAAAGTTCATCTTCAAGTGATCAATCGAACGTTCCTCTCGGCCCTTCAAGATTTGTTAAATTAATCTCAGTTGATAAAGAATACTCAGGAAAAGATACTTATATTTACATGGAAGAATCGGATCAAATTACATTATCCGATATGGTTGCGAGGTTCGTGAATTTCGCAGCTTCAAAACTTAAACTTTATTATACACCAAAAATGATTTCAATGTTTTTCTCAGGGATGGCTTCAACGAAAGTCATAATCTTAGAAGGTATCTCTGGTACAGGTAAAACCTCATTACCATATGCAATGGCCAAATTCTTTAAAAATTCAGCGAATATTATCTCGGTTCAGCCGTCTTGGCGTGACCGCGCTGAAATTTTAGGATATTTAAATGAATTTACTAAACGTTTCAATGAAACTGAGTTCTTAAAAGCGATTTATGAATCTTCTTATCGTAAAGACATTAATTTCATCGTTCTCGATGAAATGAACTTAGCACGTATTGAATACTACTTTGCTGAATTCTTATCAATCTTGGAAATGCCAGATTCATCAGAATGGAAGATTGACTTAGTTCCTGATCCAAAGGCAAATGACCCAATTCGAGTTATTAATGGGAAATTACAAATTCCGAACAACCTTTGGTTCGTCGGAACCGCCAATAAAGACGATTCGACCTTTACCATTACCGATAAAGTTTATGACCGTGCTTTCGCTTTGGAATTCGAAGCTAAAGGAGAATTCTTTCAAGCACCCGATACAGAACCCATTAATATGTCTTATACTTATCTTGCTGAAATGTTTGAAGAAGCATTTTATAAGTATCCAGTATCAAAAGCTTTAATCGATAAATTTTCAATTCTCGACAAATACGTTCAACAAAACTTCAAAATCGCCTTTGGTAACCGTATCATGGTTCAACTTTCTAAGTTTATCCCTGTATATGTCGCTTGTGGCGGAAATGAAGAAGACGGGTTAGACTATATATTTGCTTACAAAGTTTTGCGGAAATTTGAAAGTTTGAATCTATCCTTCTTGCGCAACGAAATGGATCAACTCGTTGTGCAAATCCAAAAGATTTTTGGAAAGAATGGCTTCGCTGAATCAGTCAAATTCATTCGAAATCTGCAAAAGATGCTTTAGGAGGTTTCGAACATGGAAGATAGTGCTAAGAAGTATTTTAAGAAAATTAATACCACCTTTACCGGCGTCAATCGTACGGATGAATTTGCCAAGGTTTTTCTCAATCTTTTAAAAAGCGGGAATACGACTCTTTATCAAAAAGAGCGTCGCGAGCGTCGGATTTTTGAAGACACTTGGATGCAATTGATGGAAGAAACGATTCCCGTTATTGATAAACTAACGCGAAACCCCAAAGAAAACTTAAAAAGTGAAAAAGAAGTTGTTCCAGTTGAATTAGCGAAAAAGACGGGCCGTGATTCGGTTCGTCATTTGGCGTCGAACACACAAAATATCCGTCAAATCGATAAAGATGGCATGGTTCGTCCAACCAAGATTTTGACGACCTATTATGAATCGGACTTAGGAACCTATGAAAATCGATTTTTAAAAACGCTCGTTGACAAACTAAGTTTATTTGTCGAGAAACGTTACGAATTACTCGTTCATAAGATGCATACAGAATATGTCAATTATTTTAATGTCAAGTCAGACGTTGATTGGGACGGAGCCTTGATTGATTTTGATGTAACCATGAAAATCAATGAGGGCTTGGGTCAAGATGACATCGACGTAAAAAACAAAGAAATGTTTCAACGCATGACAGAACTCAAAAAAAATATTACCAACATCAAGTCATCTAACTTCATGACAGCGATGAAAGGTTTCTTGCCTGTTTCTCCCCCTATCCAAAGAACGAACCTCTTAATGAAAAATCCTGATTTTAAGATGTGTTATACCTTATGGACGATGATGGATTCCATTGATCAAATCGGATTCGACGTTGAAGTTTACGAGCGTGATGTCGATTTTGAAGATGATTATATTGAAGATATCATGAATAGTTTAATGGTTATCTTCGCAACCATCGCGGAACATCAAAAGGATGAATTCGAAATTGCCAATGAAAACCCTTATGAATTCCGTCAAGAAAAGAAACCAAAAGTCATTAAAATTGTTCCTAACGATATTCAACCTCAAGCAGGTTATATTCAATTAGAAAATAACCAATTAAATCAATTTTATTTAGATCAAATAAAACGGGCTAACTTCTCGCGTTTTAAATCGTTAAAAGAAGCGGGAATGTCATTACATGAATCGATTGAAATCGTCTTCGCACAGTTAAACAACATCACAAACGCTGTCTATGAAGACCACATCAAATCAACTTTTGAAAACCAAGATGAAGAACGGACTTTAGAACAAAAGATTGAAGCCCAAGAACAAATCTTGAATGTCTATAAAATGATTGAACAAATCAAACGTGACGATTTGAAAGCAATTGCGACAAACAAAGCAATCGCTCTCTTAGAGATTAGAAATCTTAAAGATGATCTCAAAGATAAACTCGCAGCTGAAAAAGCTGAAGCTGACCGAATTAAAGCTGAAAAAGACGCTGAAGAAGAAAAAGAAAGAATTGCGAAAGAACTCGCAGAAATTGAAAAACTCATGAAGATTCAACAAGCGCATCAAGTTCTTGAATCAGCCGCACGTAAACGTTATGAAAAGCAAGCCAAAGAAACACAGGCTGCGAAAGATAAAGCACTAGAAGCGAAGAAAAAACTTAAAGAGAAACTCGCTCAAGAAAAAGCCAAAGAAATTGCCATGGAAAAACTCAAAAAGGCAAAAGAAAGAGAACGTAAGCTTGAACGCGAACGCCTTGAAAATCAAAAAGAACGACAAATGGAATTGAGACAAGCTCGTTTTGAACAAGAGCATAGCATTCTACAAACCAAGACTGATCCTACTTTACCGCTCAAAAAACGTTCATTAGGAACATCGGCTTCCGTTACTCCAAAAAAAGAAGCAACAAAAAAACCAAATTCTAAAACGGCAGCTAAAAAGCCCGCCGCTAAAAAAACTTCAAAATCGGGTGCGAAACCAGCATCCAAATCAACAGCCAAAAAACCAACAGCGAAAAAAGCTGAATAGCAAAATCAATCCAAAGCGAGGTGAGACTTGTGAAAAATCGCATGTTAATGTCGATTTTGGCACTTGTAGGTGCCTCGCTTTTACTTGTCGGCGCAACGCTTGCGTGGTTTACCGTTTCACAAACAGTCAATAATGATAATATTGACCTCGCTTTAATCAACGTCGATGCCGTTGTGACCTTAGAAACGATGATTGGAGAAACCTGGACTTCAGTTGATAGTATCAATATCGCTGCTTCAGAACCTGGAGATAGTTTCCAATATCGATTAACAATTTATAACTCCGGAAATATTGGATTAAAGACGGATATTATTTTGTCTAATTTCATCGATGGATTAACCAATCCTTTAGGTTATGACAATCCATTATCGCTTTTATCTGTGGTGACAATCGCTGCGTCTAATTCAATCAATGAGACATATGGTATTTCAACAATGACTTTATCGAGCGCGATTAGTCAACCAGCGAACGTCTATTCGCCTAATCTAATGCTTGCGGATAACATCTCTTTAGCGATTGGTGAAACAGGGTATGTTTATTTTACTTTATCACTTCCAGGAACCGTTGGAAATGATTACCGTAATCTATCTTTAGGAATCCAGCAAATCCGTATTACGCTGGTTTCAGAATAGAGGGATGATTATGAAAAATAAAGCCTTAATGATTTCATTGTTTTCTTTAGTTGTTACTTTAGTCGCTTTAGCGATCATTGCAATTACATACGGTTGGCTTTCAAAACAACTGACCATTACAAGTAATACCGTATCAGTCGGTGAAATCTTGTATGTGAAATCGGGAAGTTGGATTTCATCAACCGATCCGATTGTTCCCAATGATGATTTAATTGCCGAAGATTTTATCTTAGATAATCAATCCTCTATCCCTTCGCAAATGCGAGTCATCATTACATATACAAAATATGCAAGCATTGAAGATGAGACCGGGACCGTCACAACTTATTCAAATGTTGATGACCATATTTCAGTGACGATGGCAACTGAATTTGTTTATAGTTCGGGGTATTGGTATTATACCGCAACCGATTATTCGATTGCAGCTGAATCGGGTCCCATTACGGTTGTATCCTCACTTTATTTTGATGGTGATTTCGCTTCCATCGATTATGCTAGTAAAAATGTGAACATTACCATCACAATTCAAGTAAAGCAAGCAAATAACGTGACATGGAATGACTTAACAAGTTATAATTTTGAGACAGGATTACCTGCATAAAAAAAATCATTCGCAATAATCCGTTTTGGAGGCATTCATGCGTCGACCTTTTAATATTCTTAAAAAAACAATTTTCGTTTTACCCTATATCTTCTTCGCGATTACCTTACTGTTAATCGTCCAAATCGTAATCGCACTTTCAAACAAGACAACACCATCCGTCTTTGGATACAGTGTTTTCTCTGTCGAAAGTCCTTCAATGGAACCCACTTATATGACAGGGGATTTGGTATTTGTGAAATTGGTTAATCCCGACGATCTCAATATTGGTGATGTCATCACTTTCCATCGCTCGGACAAACCAGAAATACTCATTACTCACCGCATTGTTGATATTCAAGGAACGGGTGATATCCGCTTTTTTACGACCTTAGGTGATAATAACCATGGCCTCATCAATGATTGGGAAACTGATTTTTCCGAAGAACTCATCATTGGGAAAGTGACTGGCAAATCGGTTTGGTTAGGAAAAGCTTATAATGGCATTGTCTCTGGGGGCATCAATATTGTCTATGGGGTTGCGATTGGCATTTTCGTCTTAATTGGAATCGCAGAGATCGTTAACATCACCAAAGAGATTAAACTTGCAAGAAACAAAGATCTCATCGAAGCGAAAGCGAAAATGGTTGAAGAAGAACTTGCACGATTAATCGCAGAAGAAAAACAAAAACAAAATAACAATGAAAGTGAGTGAAACCTGAAATGATTCAGGCTTCACTTTTTACTTTCAAAAAGGGACGACTTAAGGTATAATTTTAAGCAGGTGATTGACATGAAATTTATCGTTCTTGCGAGCGGTTCTAGAGGCAATTCAACGTATTTAGAAATCGGCTCGAAAAATTTTTTAATTGATATCGGTATCTCATTAAGGCAAGTTCAATCGCGGCTTGAAATGGCCAATATTGTCCTTTCTCGTTTAGACGGCATCTTTATTACTCACGAACACGGTGACCATGTCAGCGGATTGGTGAGTATCGTTAAGAAGTTTAAACCCAGGATCTACATGACCGAAGGAACTTATAAAAACTTACCAAGAGCGATTTTAACGGGATTAGATTCCTCCTTGGTTGAAATCATCAATTTCGATGACTTCATCATGATTGATGGCTTCACTGTACGCCCGTTTATGACCTACCACGACGCTTTAGAACCCTGTGGGTATAAATTCACAGAGGCGGGTAAATCTCTCGTCTACATGACAGATTCAGGGTATTTTCCACAAAAGCATTTTGATATCATCCGCAATGCGGATGCTTACATCATTGAATCAAATCACGAACCGGAACTGTTACTTGAAAGTGACCGGCCTTGGATGCTAAAGAAAAGAATTTTAGATGATCAAGGCCACCTACTCAACGAAGATAGTGCATTTCTTATGATCAATGTTTTGGGACAAAATACGAAAACGATTATCTTATCCCATTTATCTTTAGAATGCAATACGCCTGAAATAGCGATTCAAGTTTATAAGAGGGTCTTTGAGGAACAAGGCTTAATTTATCAAGATTATCATGTCATTTATGCTTTACAAGATCAACCCATCGGAGAGGTAATACTATGACGCATGAAATGATTACAAAGCAGAAGTTATCAAATCATTTTAATGTTTCAGAAGATGAAATCATTATTCTCGACCGTTTAAAAGGCGGAATGTCGAACAGTAATTACATCGTGCAAATCAAGAATGATTATTTCACCTTTCGCATCCCTGGGAAAAATGCTTTTGCCTTCGTCGATCGAAACATCGAAAAAGCAACGTTGGAATTGATTAAAGATTTAAAAATCGATGGAAATCTGCTCATCGATTTAGACCTCGAAACCGGCTATAAAATCAGCCATTTTGTCGAAGGCACGCCTTTAATGGTTTTAAATCCGGCCGATTATTATGCCCAAGCGTCGCTCACCCTCAAACAATTACATGAGTCAAACAAAATAGCACAGAATGATTACGCCCCGTTTGAAAGACTTCAAAATTATGAAGCTTTAGTTGAAGCTGAAGGCATTAAACATCAAGATAATTACTACGATATCTTAAATCGTTTCTTAGAATTTAAACCTTATTTAGAATCGCTACCGAAAGTTTTATGCCATAACGATTCACAACCGTCCAATTTCATCTTGAGAAACAACGGAACACTTCTCCTTGTCGATTGGGAATTTGGTGGGAATAATGATCTGTTCTATGACATCGCATGCTTTGGTAATAATGATTTCAAATTCGCAGAAGGACTCCTTCCCATCTATTTAAACCGTACGCCCAATCAAAGTGAGTGGTTACGTCTCTATCTGTGGCGTACTTTCCAATGTTTACAGTGGCATAACGTTGCCCTTTATAAAGAAGCAATTGGTCTTTCTTTAGAATTGCATCTAGATTTTAAAGCCATTGCGGCCGCTTATATCGTCAAAGCCAACGCTTTATTCGCTCAAGCCTTGTCTTTCCGATGAAAGCGGTTTAATGCTTGATTTAAGTTGTTAAATCTTTGATTTTGAAGTATAATAATAAGTTGGAATAAGAGTATCAAAAATATATAATAGGAGGTTGTTTCCATGACAACAAAGAAAGTCTTTCAATCCATGGACGGGAACCAAGCCGCTGCTTATTGTTCTTATGCTTTTACTGAAGTAGCTGGTATTTATCCAATCACCCCATCGACACCCATGCCTGAATATGTCGATTTATGGGCATCACAAGGCAAGAAAAATCTATTTGGAATGCCTGTAAGAGTCATCGAAATGCAATCAGAAGCCGGAGCGGCTGGTACCGTTCACGGTTCATTACTTTCTGGAGCATTAACAACGACATATACTGCTTCTCAAGGATTGCTGCTCAAAATACCGAATATGTATAAAATCTCTGGCGAATTACTCCCTGGAGTTATCCATGTCGCTGCGCGTTCAATTGCGGCACATGCTTTATCCATCTTTGGTGATCATCAAGACGTAATGGCCGCAAGACAAACTGGTTTTGCGATGCTCGCCTCAGGTTCCGTTCAAGAAACCATGGACTTAGCCGGTATCGCTCACTTAGCAGCGATTAAATCTTCGATTCCATTCATGCATTTCTTTGATGGCTTCCGTACCAGCCATGAAGTGAACAAGATTGAAGTATTAGATTATTCCGTTTTCGATCGTTTACTGGATAAAGAAGCGGTCAAAGCATTCCGTAAGCGCGCCATGAATTCTGCGAATCCGATTACCAGAGGAACCGCACAAAACGATGACGTTTATTTCCAAGCGAAAGAAGTTCAAGAAAAATATTACACACCGATTCCTGATATCGTCAATGAATACATGAAGGAAATCTCTAAAGAAACAGGTAGAGATTATCGTCCTTTCTCCTATTATGGTGCCAAGGATGCAACCGATGTTATTATCGCAATGGGTTCTGTCACAGAAGCCATTCGTGAAGTCATCGATCATAAAGTCGCAAATAAAGAAAAAGTCGGTTTACTCGCCGTTCATCTCTACCGTCCGTTCTCAGAGAAATATTTCTTTGATCAACTTCCGAAAACCGTTGAAAGAATCGCTGTTTTAGACC
>DIJY01000129.1 GCA_002421405.1 Caryophanales bacterium UBA5632
AACAAGCCTAAGGCGGTGACTTGTTTCGCTATCCTGCTAACTGAAGTTCGCTCTAGCCCGCAGGCTGGTTAAAGGGAACTCGCTACTTCTTCTTAAGCAGCGTAAGCGTAATTTTGGTTTCCAGTTATTTACTGGGTGCACTTTAGATATGCCGATCGCATGCTTACCAAACTCGAACCATCCTGTCGAATCCAGAACAGCCCCATATATGACTCAAATAATATTTGAGTTTTGTTACTGCTTGCCATACTCCTTCATAACTTTTTGAACATGACGTTTTTGATCATCTGCTTTTGCGGTTTCACGTTTATCGTATTGTTTCTTTCCTTTGCACAAGGCTATTTCAACTTTGCACAAGGCATCTTTTAGATAAACTTTTGTGGGGATTAAAGTCATCCCCTCTTGTTTCAATTTCAACGAGAGTTTAATGATTTCACGTTTTTCCATTAAGAGTTTTCTTTCTCTTGTCTCTTCGTGGTTAAAGAGATTGCCAAACGCGTATT
Source organism: Caryophanales bacterium UBA5632 (assembly GCA_002421405.1). Classification (GTDB taxonomy): domain Bacteria; phylum Bacillota_I; class Bacilli_A; order Izemoplasmatales; family Hujiaoplasmataceae; genus UBA5603. The sequence goes on from DIJY01000129.1 coordinate 504, forward strand.
TCGTAACATTCATATTCAAAACATATAACTCATAATTCTTAATGCGACAATAGGAATCACTGATGGATACTTTTCCAAGCCGAATGGATTTAATTTCGGTACCCGTTAAGACAATACCACATTCAAAGGCGTCTAAAATGAAGTAATCATGAGATACTTTTTTGTTATTGGCAATAATCTTCATTTTATCGTTCCTTTCTATTCAACTAATTCGAAATCGACCTGTCCTTTTAACGGATTCACACCCAGTAATTTAGCCTTTACTACCATTCCAATACTGTATTCTTTACGAGAAGCAATCCCTAAATACATCATCTTTTCTTCAATAAATTCCATTGCTTCTTTGAAACTCGAGATGTGAACCAAACCTTCAACGGTATTGGGGAGTTCAATGAACATCCCAAACCTTGTTAAGGTTGAGATGACCCCTTCAAAGATTTCTCCTTCTTTACCCATCATGAATTCAGCTTTTTTCATATCGAGGACTTCACGTTCAGCAATCATTGCTTTGCGTTCGGCTTTTGATGTTTCTGAAGCAATATCGGGCATGACGGAAGCCACATGATTAATCGTTCTTTGATCTGTCTTTTTTTCAAATAAATAGGTTCTGATTAAACGATGAACAGTTGTATCAGGATAACGACGAATCGGAGAAGTAAAATGGGTGTAGTCTTCAAATGCAAGTCCATAATGGCCTAAGTTGCTTTCAGAATATTTGGCTTTCGCCATCGAACGAAGCATCATCATATTGATGACTTTTTCGAATTTTGAATCTTCAACTTTTAAGAGTAAATCTTGAAGATGTTTTTGTGTCAATACCTTTGGCATTTTTATTGGGTATCCGATTTCTTTCGCAAAAGTAAAGAGTCCTTCTAGCTTTTCTTTATCCGGCGTTTCATGAATCCGGTATATAAAAGGCAATTCAGCTTTATCAAAATGAGCGGCTATCGTTTGATTGGCAATTAACATGAATTCTTCAATGATGCCTTCGGAAATTCCGCGTTCCTTGACAATGATATCTTTCACTTTTCCATCATCATCAAAGATGATTTTTGGTTCAATGGTTTCAAAGTTGATTGAACCATTTTTACTGCGAACCAGATTTAGAATCTTTGCGAGTTCATTCATCATCATAATTGATTCAACCAGCGGTTGATATTCATGTTTTAAATCTTCATCATTTGCTAAAATCCGGTTCACTTTTTTATAAGTCATTTGTGCAAAGGAATGAATCACCGTCGGTAATATTTGATATTGTACGATGTCTCCTGTTGCGTTAATTTCCATTATACAAGAAATCGTGAGTCTGTCAACCTTCGGATTGAGCGAACAAATACCATTAGAGAGTTCTCTAGGAAGCATGGGGATGACTCTATCCGCTAAATAAACGCTTGTACCGCGTTTTAAGGCTTCTTTATCTAACTCTGTTCCTTCTCTCACATAATGGCTGACATCGGCAATATGAACGCCTAGCTCGTAGTTTTGATTGTTTAATCGTTTAATTGAGATTGCGTCATCGATGTCCTTAGTATCGTCGCCATCGATGGTGAAAATAATCTCATTTCTTAAGTCGATTCGATCCTTTAATTCTGTCTCTAAAACTGATGTAGGTAATTTTGCTACTTCGTCTTTCACTTCTTTTGGAAAGTCAACGACTAAATCATGAGAAGCAATGACTTCTAAAATTTCAATACCCGGATCAGTCGCATGCCCTAAGACTTCAATGATTTGACAATCAAAGATTTTATTCGGTGAATAACGAATAATCTTAGCTTTGACGATGGAATGATCAATTAAACCAACTCTAGCATTTGGCTTCACTTTGAATAGATAATCTTCACTTAGATTCTTAGGGAAGATCGCCCCTTGGAAATACTCACCCACGATTTGTTCTAAAGAACGTTTCAAAACGCGGATGATGACACCTTCGTATCGAACCCCATCCGATTTCTTCGTGATTCGCGCTAGACAGTAATCTTTATGGGAGGCATCGCCAATCGCGCTTCGCGGAATAAAGACATCAGGCATTGGCGGAACACTGTCACGCATCAAAAAACCGAAACCTTGTTTCTTTAAATCCAACGTTCCTTTGACAATCCCCAGTTTTTCTGCGAGCTGATATTTATCTTTTTTGTTTAAGCCAATGGATCCTTCATACTCTAATTCGTTTAACGTTTTTAAGAATTGCGTCCATAGTTTGGCATCTTTGATTTTTAAAGCATTGCCAAGTTCCCTTGCATCAAGCGGCTGATAGTAATCAGACTTGATAAAGGATATGATTAAATCTTTCATGCTTTCAACCCCCTTTTAGAATTTGGAAAAAAAAAGAACACGGCGAAGTGTTCTAAAAGACTAAGGCTAAGATTGTTACAACAGCAAAAACTACGCTCATCCCCAACGTCATACGGTTCATGAAGAGTTCCGGACCCCGTTGTTTCTGATTTTTGAATAATTCTGATTTTTCACCAGAGAACGTATTCTTGACGTCATCTTTCGATTCTTGTAACATCACCAAAGCGATTAACAAAACGCTAATAATTAATAATAACCAATCTAACCAACCCATATATTTCCTCCTAAGTATCAATCCCTTAATATCATAGATAAAAAAGGCACCATGCTTCGCACTTATTAATTATACCATAAAAAAATGCTTTTGGAAGACCCAAAAGCATCTTTTTTTATGGTTGTTAATTTGTAAAGTAAATGCAA
>DIJY01000062.1:0-8539 GCA_002421405.1 Caryophanales bacterium UBA5632
GGAATATGGGTTGGATGAATGATACGTTGAAATATTTCGAAAAAGATCCAATTTATCGAAAGTATCATCATGACCTCATTACGTTTGGATTAGTTTATACTTACAGCGAACGGTTTATATTACCTTTATCTCACGATGAAGTCGTTCATGGAAAACACTCGCTCATCAATAAAATGCCAGGAGATTACTGGCAAAAGTTTGCGAACTTTAGAACTTTAATCGGCTTACAATTCACCCATCCTGGCAAAAAATTACTGTTTATGGGGGGAGAATTTGCGCAAATGCATGAATGGAAAGATAAAGAAGAACTTGAATGGTTCTTATTACAATATCCATTGCATGAAAGAGCGAACCGCTTTATTCGGGACTTAATTCAAGTCTATATTTATCATAAACCATTATACGAACTCGATCATTACCCCGATGGTTTCTCATGGATTGATTCTGCCAATCGTGATCAATCTATTTTCTCATTTATTCGTAGCGCTTCAGACCCTTCTGATTTTTGTATCGTCGTATTGAACATGACACCAACGGCGCATGAATCCTTTAAAATTGGCGTTCCGAGATTGGGTATGTATGAAGAAATATTAAACAGCGACAAAGACATATATGGCGGGTCGAACGTCTTTAATGGCGAACCGATTCACGCGGTTCATGATCAGTATCATAACCGTGAATACACGATTACCATGAAACTCGCACCTCTCTCGATCACCATTTTTCAATATCATATTCCAGAAGGTCTATTTGAATAAGAAAGCCGGTGTTTTATGAAGCGATCCTTAATAGCAATGATCCTCGTCGGTGGAAAGGGATCAAGATTGAATGAAATCACAAAAGATACGGCAAAACCGGCTGTTTCTTTTGGCGCGAAGTATCGTCTCATCGATTTTACATTATCCAATTTGACACACTCAAATATCGAAATTGTGGGCTTAATTACCCAATATGAACCTTATGAATTGATGAATTACATCGGCAACGGTGGTTCATGGGACCTCGATACCATCGATGGTGGGATTTCATTTCTAACGCCTTACGCAAAAAGCGGGAACGTTCAATGGCAAAAAGGCACGGCTCATGCCGTCTACCAATATTTCAATTTCGTGAAGCAATATGAAGCGGAGCATGTATTAATATTAGCGGGCGACCACATCTATAAAATGGACTATCAAAAAATGTTTGAGCATCATTTGGAACATGATGCGGATCTCACGATTGCATCGGTTGATGTCGATTTAGCTGAAGCGAAACGTTTTGGAATGATTGAATATGATCAAACAACAAAAATCATCGGGTTTGAAGAGAAACCAAAAAACCCTAAAACCTTGCATGCATCGATGGGAATCTATTTGTTTAAAACGGGTGTCTTAGAGAAATTATTAAATGGAATCGATCAAGAGGAATCGGTTGATTTTGGTAAAGATATCATCCCGAAAGCCTTTCATGAGAACTATCAACTTTATAGTTATCCCTTCACAGGTTATTGGCGGGACGTTGGCACAATCGATTCACTTTATCAAGCAAACATGGACATGCTCGATGATCGCCATTTCTTATCGCTCAATGAATCCAAAGGGATTCAAATCTATTCCAAATCGATGAATTTACCGCCTCACGTCGTTTTAGAAGATGGGATTATCAAAAAAAGCATTATCGCCGATGGATCCATCATTGATGGAACCATCATTCATTCATCGGTTGGTTATCAAACAGTTGTGATGAAAAATTCTCACATTGAAGACTCCGTTCTTTTACCGCAAGTGTTTATTTCGGAAAATGTGCGTTTGAAAAATGTGATTGTCAATAAAGGGGTCATTATTCCTGAAAATTATTATTTAATCGCAAAAAAGGTAGTCGTGATTGATAATTCTAACTTGATGGAAGTGGGTGCGATTGATGAATAATTTATTCATGGTTGTCGATGCGACTATCAAAGGAAGCTTTAATAAACTGACTCGTCACCGGATGCCTGGGGCGATGCCTTTTGGTGCGAAATATCGGCTAATTGACTTCACTTTATCGAATTGTAAAAATTCTGGTATTCGTAATGTAGCTATTTTTCCTTATGGAAATTACCGTTCCTTATCAGACCATATTGGTTCAGGCGACCGCTGGGACTTATCAAGGCGAAAAGATGGAATTTTCATCTTGCAACCCAAAAATTTAAATTTAAAAAGTGAGGATTCAATTTCATTTCAAAGGATGTACGAACACATCGAATATTTCATTCGCAGCGCTCAAGATTATGTGATTGTATCGCCGGCGAACATTGTGTGGAATATCGATTATAATGATGTATTAGTCAGTCATCTTAATCGCGAGGCTGACATTACTGAAGTTTTATCTTTTGAAGGTCAAAGACTGAAAACTTTTTTAATATCGAAAACATTACTTTTAAATTACATTAAAAATTATGATGATCTTCAATATCGAAATTTAACTGAAGTCTATGATTATTCGCCGTCAATTCATAAAAACGCATATGTTTTTGAATCTGCATGTTTCTTGATTGATTCTCCATATGAGCTTTTCAAAGCAAATATGTCTTTGCTTTCAATGGATACGAGACATCAGTTATTTAATCCGCAACATCCCATATTTTCGAAGGAAACAATGTCATCTCCATCAAGATATGGTGAGGAAGCGTTTGTGAAAAATTCGATTATAGCGAGTGGTGCCGTCATTGAAGGTGCAATCTTTAATTCGATTATTGGTCGTAAAGCAATTGTAAAAAAAGGGGCAACCGTGAAAAACTCAATCATTATGAATCAATGCGTGATTGAAGAGGGTGCGTTTATCGAACACGCCATTTTAGATAAAGAGACCAAGGTTATGAGCAATGCAAAAGTCATGGGGAGTCCCGATGACTTGTTCATTTCCGAAAAAAAACAAATCGTTGTCGGCGATGAAGAATTAAAAATCCTTCAAATTGCCGTTGAATGTGAACCCTTTGTCAAAACCGGCGGATTGGCCGATGTTGTGGGGGCTTTAGCTCAAAATTACAGCAAATTGGGTGTTCAATCTTCAGTGATGATGCCATTGTATCCGCGCATAAAAGCAAAATATCAAATCTTGCTTGAAATGCGATCAGAAGCAATTGTACTTTATGGCGATATCAAATACAAAGCCACGCTTTATTCTTACTTGAATCAAAATACGAATTATTATTTTATCGAATCTTATGATTTCTTTGACAGAGATGAAATCTATGGGTATTACGATGATGGCGACCGATTTGCATTTTTCTCGAAAGCCTGTCTTGGTTTCATCGATATTTTCGATGAACTGCCCAATGTCATCCATATTCATGATTGGCATACAGGACTACTCCCGTTATTGATCAAAAAAGATGAAAAAGCGAAACACATCAAAACATTGATGACCATTCATAATATTGATTATCAGGGAGTCCATCCAACAGCGATATTGAGTAAAGTGGGTCTAAATGATATTGTTCACTATCATCAAACGATTAATTTCATGGAGTTAGGATTAAATAACGCTTCGACGATTTCAACGGTTTCACAAACGTATCATGACGAATTGCGCTATGAATACTATTCTAAAAATCTTGTGGAGATCATCAATCGCCGTGACCGCGATTTTTACGGTATTTTGAACGGTTTATCCGATGAAATTGACCCTTTGACTGATCTTTCAATCAAAGTGACCTACGGCCCTAAAAACGTGTTTACAATGAAGCCCCAGAATAAAAAGTTTCTTCAGCAAACAATGAATCTCTCCGTAGGCGATGAATTTTTCATGATGGGGATGGTGACTCGGATTGTTGAACAAAAAGGCTTTGATATTTTAATCCCGGCTTTAGAAGAATTCATGTCGCAACCCAATGTGCAATTCGTCTTATTAGGGACGGGAGAAGAGCACTATATTAGCGCATTAAGAAAGATAGAAGCAAGGTATCCGAATCGAATGAAACTCAATATCGGATATGATGCAACAAATCCATTTTATATTTATGCTGGAGCAGATGCATTTTTAATGCCATCACGCTTTGAGCCTTGTGGAACCTCACAAATGATTTCTTTAAAATATGGAACCATTCCGATTGTTCGACAAACCGGTGGTCTAAACGATACAATCGAGCAATTTGACAGTGTTTCAAAAAAAGGAAATGGCTTTAAGTTTTATAATTATGATTCAAGAGATTTAATTTTCCAACTCCAAAATGCTCTCAATTTATTCATGAATGGTGATCAAACAGTCAAGCATCAATTGATTAGAAATGCCATGGCTTCCAATTTTTCACTTGAAGTGAGTGCGAAATCATACGTTGAACTCTACAAAACCATGATTGGTTCATCCAATCGGTAACCGTTATCACAAGCCCTATTCTAAAGAATAGCGGTAGAAATGGTATAATGTATCACTGTGAGGTGTATATAAATGAATAAAGGACATTTCGAGTCGACACAGACTTTTAAAAAAGTTTTCTCTGATCGACTGAAAACAACCTATCTGACCGATGTTCAAAACTCGAGCATTCGTCATCGATATCACGTTTTGGGACAACTATTAAAAGAGAGTATCGCTGAAGACTGGATTAAAACCAACGAAACACTCAAAAAAGGAACTCAAAAAGAAGTTTATTATTTTTCAATGGAATTCTTAATGGGACGTCTCATCACGAATAATTTAATCAATATGGGGGTTCGCGATGTCGCTGAAGCGGCCTTTCGTGAAATGGGACTTGATTTGAACGAAGTCGAAAGTTATGAACCAGATCCCGGCCTTGGCAATGGCGGTTTGGGAAGATTAGCAGCTTGCTACCTCGATTCCATGGCGTCTTTAGGCATTCCTGGTTTTGGTCATTGTATTAGGTATCGATATGGTTTATTCCGTCAAGCGATTAAAAATGGTTACCAAGAAGAACGTCCGGACAACTGGTTATCGGATGGCTATGTTTGGGAAATCCGTAAGGAAGAAGAAGCCATTGATATTCCCTATTTTGGCTACGTTGAATATGATGGGAAGATGAAATATAAACCCTCTGAATACATCAAAGCAGTACCCTACGATGTACCAATCGTTGGCGCAGATAACGGTGTAATCACTTCATTAAGACTTTGGAATGCGGAACCTTCCAGAAAATATCCTAAAAATAAAAGTGCATTTGAATATGAATTTGATCTTCAAAAAATTACAGGATTCTTATATCCTGATGATACTACCGAAGAAGGCAAACGTTTAAGATTGATGCAACAATACTTTTTTACAGCGGCAGGGGTCAATAGCGTCTGTCAAAAACATAAAGAAAAGTATGGCACTTTATCAACGTTACCCGAACACGTTGTTTTCCATATCAACGATACGCATCCAACACTCATTATTCCTGAATTGATGCGAATTTTACTCGATGAGGAGAATATGGAGTGGGATGAAGCCTGGGGGATTGTTCAAAAATCAACGGCTTATACCAACCATACCATCATGTCAGAAGCACTAGAAAAATGGCCGATTTACTTAATGCAACCGATATTACCTAGAATTTATCAATTGATTGAAGAAATCAACCGTCGGTTCTTTAGTCTCTTAATTGACAAGTATTCGTATAATCAAGTTGATTTAGTCAACCGCATGGCAATCATCAATAAAGGCGTCGTTCGCATGGCAAACCTTTGTTTAGTGGGAGCTTATAGCGTCAATGGCGTCGCAAAACTTCATACCGACATTCTAAAAAACATTGAGATGCATGATTTTTATCAACTTTTTCCTGAAAAATTTAATAATGTGACAAATGGTATTACGCACCGGAGATGGCTCATTCATTCCAACAAAGAACTCACTAAGATTTTGGATGAGACGATTGGAAATCAATGGAAGCATGAACCGCTTCAATTAGCGAAATTGATGGCTTATAAAGATAACCAAGCTGTTCAAGCAAAAATCGCTACCATGAAAAAAACAAAAAAAATAGCACTAGCGAAACGAATATTTGAAGAACAAGGCATCCAATTAAATCCTGACTCCATCTTTGATATCCAAGTCAAACGACTTCACGAATACAAACGACAATTGATGAATGCTTTGAATATCATGTACGTATACAACAAATTGAAATCAGATTCAGAATTTAAGAAAAATTATGTTCCTCATAGTTTCATCTTTGGGGCAAAAGCAGCAGGGGCCTATCATTTTGCTAAGAAAGTCATCAAACTGCTGACTTCGATTGGCGAGGTTGTCAATAACGACCCTGAAACAAAAGATTATTTGAAGGTTGTTTTTGTTGAAAACTATAATGTTTCTTACGCTGAAATAATCATGCCGGCATGCGATGTCTCCGAACAAATATCAACCGCTTCAAAAGAAGCATCCGGTACCGGAAACATGAAATTCATGATGAATGGAGCTTTGACAATCGGAACCATGGATGGTGCGAATGTCGAAATTCATGAACTGGTCGGAGATGATCATATCTTTATTTTTGGACTCACTGCTGCAGAAGTCAATCAAATGCAAAAAAATCGCAACTACAAGTCAATCGAAATGTATGAAACGATTCCGGAATTAAGATTCATCCTTGATCAACTCGTCAATGGGTTCTTCTCAAAAGTCGATATCAACGAATTTAAAGAAATTCATGACCGACTTCTCTATGAAGACACTTATTTTGTCTTAAAAGATTTCATACCTTATGTAGAAGCCCATCAACGCGTGAATGAAGCCTATAAAAACCGAAAAAATTGGCTTGAAAGTTCGATTGTCAATATTGCTAAAAGCGGGATTTTCTCAAGTGATCGTTCGATTCAAGACTATGCTTCTAAAATTTGGCATGTCAAATCCATCTAAAAACACAAGTGTCGGATAAATTCCGGCACTTTTTTTGATATAAATTGGTTTTTTTTCATGAATTTGATATAATAAGAAAAGAGGTGTTACTATGAAAAAATTACTGCTTTTTTTATTTGTTTTTATGATGGGGTCGTCGCTCATTGCCTGTTCTGATAATCCCATTGATTTATCAGTGACTGATGCTTTCGCTTTGATGAATGAAGCGATACAAAATTACTTAGACGCTGACTCACTTGAATTACTCTATCATGGCGAATATGCGAGTACTGCCCATTTAATGAATGATAATTTGAGAGTGCGCATCAAAAAAATAGGTACCGAAAATCAAGTAGGGCATGTCACTGTTAACATGACGGTTGATGACGTGCCGTCCTCAGTTATTACGAACTATCAAAAAGGGATTATCTATAATGACATCATCGATGAAAATGACCAGTCAAAAAAGACTTTCGAACAAAAAATTCAAGCCGACTTTATCCGACTTTATACATTGTTTTTGAAGTCAAAGATAGTATGGACAGAAGTTCAAGAAGTCTTATATCAAGCTTCTTCAAAAGAGATTACCTTGACATTTGTCTTATCATCATCTGCCATCGAAAAAACATTGTATGTTTTGCCAGCGATGGATTACGCAAAAACCGCTAATGTTTCAATTACCTTTTCAGAAAAAGCGAAATTACTGCGAATGGAAGTTGCTTACGAAGCTCGAATTGATAGTGTTTATGGTGATTTTATCTATTCAGTTGATTTTGTGAAAATCAACTCATATGTGATTGTACCAACACTTTCGGCTTCTGAAATAACGCTTTATACGGAAGTTGTTAAGAATGAAGAATAACCCGCAAATCATTGATCTTTCTTGGGACGTCTCCGAAACGATGCCGATCTATCCAGGCGATCCTTTCATCAAGGTCGAAGGTGGTAGAAAAAACACCAATGATGGCTTTAGTTTAAAGCGACTCTCAACGGCAATGCATGTTGGAACCCATCTCGATGCTCCTTCGCATTACCTTGGAGAGGGATCAAACGTTGAGGCTATTCCATTGGAAAAAACCATCGGTTTTGCCACAAAATTGAAAGTCAGTATCATTGATAATGTCATCAAGACTGAAGATTTAGATATGTGTTATCATAATGCATACCAAAAACATCCAAAAATAGCGATTGAAACCGGATACTCAAACCAACGCAATTCAAATGATTATTTTCAATCATTTCCTGCTTTTGAATCCTCGTTAACGGATTTTTTAGTTGAAAATGGAATTGAATTGATTGGTCTAGACATGCCATCCATTCGATTTGAGAAAACAGGGGCCGCTGAAGCTCATAAAGCGCTATTGACGGAAAATATTGTAATTGTCGAAAATTTAATCAATTTAAATTTGCTGGATGATGAATTTTTTATCCTTTGTCAACCCTTAAAATTGGTTGGGTTCGATGGTTCAATGATTCGTGCCGTTGGAATCAACCGCATCAAAACATTTTATTAAGGATTTTTGTTGATTATAAATTTAAATGTAGTATAATGTATCTGTAAAATTTAATTATGCACCACTTCGGGGCAGGGCGTAATTCCCTACCGGCGGTATAGTCCGCGAGCGCAAGCATGATCAGGTGTAATTCCTGAACCGACAGTACAGTCTGGATGAGAGAAGTGATATGACATATTTGTCAATTCGTCTTTTTTCTATGCCCTCGAAAGAGGGCATTTTATTTGGAGGAA
>DIJY01000062.1:8570-16249 GCA_002421405.1 Caryophanales bacterium UBA5632
TTGCTATTTTTACTAACGACCTTAAGAAATCCAGAAAAGAAAAACAAATATGGTTTACCGATTGCAATCGCTGCACTTGTGTTTATTATCGGAGGCATCACATTTGGGTTAGCTACGAAAGATTCGCCTGTTCCATGGGATGAAATCATCATGGTTGATTCCTTAATCGTTGTAGGGTATTTAGCAGTGATGGCACTCGTTGTTAAATTATCTAAACGAGATGATTCTCTTAAGAAAATATCAAATCGAACCATCACATCGGTGGTGACCTTATTGGCCATCATCGGCGGTGTCACTTATGCTTTATTGCATAAAGAAGATCCAACACCGGTTGGGAGAGTCCTTTTAATTGATGCGATTATCGGATTAAGTTATCTCTCAATCATGGCTGTTGCGATGCGTTCGGAAAATCGCGTTAAGACACCAAAGACTCTTTCCACCCGGAAAGTAGCATTTTTGGGTATTTTAATTGGTCTAGCGAGTGCTTTAATGCTTCTTGGATTCCCAATTATGCCGGCTGCACCGTATTTAAAAGTTGAAGTATCGGGATTAATCGTCTTTATGGCATTATTATGGTTTGATTGGAAGACGGCAGTGGTTGTTTCTTTATATACCAATTTTATCCATGTGTTTTTGCCAGGATCCGCACCGGTTATCATCTTTTTAGATGAAGGCGTGAATTTCATCGCAACAATGGTTTTTATTCTACCGATGGCTGTTTTCTTAAACAGAACCAAATTAACGGTATCAAAGAAAATATCTCCCATTCTTCTCATCAGCATTATCGGCGTTATCTTCACAGCAATTGTCATGACTTTATATAACGCATTTATTAACTTACCACTCATTTATGGTTGGCCAATGCCGTTTTGGACTGTCGTTGAAATATTTGGCGTATTCAATTTAATCAAATGGGGTTTTGTGGCAATTGTGATTAATTTGACTTGGAAACGGTTATACTCGCTTCGCAATTTTGGAGAAGAAGAACCAGAAATTATTGAATAGAACAATAAGAAAAGGACGCTCCATCAGGAACGTCCTTTTTTCATATGTTGAGTTGTGACATCGCTTGACGAATCAAAGGATGGATTGGAAGTGTAATAGCGCGATTTTGATTTTCAATATGGCATTTTTTCATACTTTTGATGTTGTTACTTCCTGTAAAACTAGATGAAACTGTCTCGGTATACCATTGAATGATATTATCTTGGGCAAAACCGATTGAATAAGTCCGTTTTTCTCTAGCGGATTCATCAAGGATTGTTAATGTGACTTTATTGGGACGTGATTTAATTTGAATTTTATCGGTTTTTTCTAAAATGGTCCAAAATAAAGTCTTATTCAATTGGTCTTTTGCTTCTTGAAGTGATTTAGTTTTATAAATGCTTTGATTGAGTTTGTTTAATACAATTAAGTAATCGGGGCCGATGAGTCTTTCATAACGATTCGTTATTTCATAACAAATAATATTATTATCATAATCAATTGTCCACATGACCCAAGGCTTCGGTTTGATTAAAAGGGATACAATTAAACCGATTAGCAACAATCCAAATACGCCACCCATAATCGATAACATAATCATAAAAGTAGGGGAGTATGCGGGATCTGTTGGTAATAATGGCACACCATTATAAGTAATGGTTTGTTTTGCGATAAACAATCCTAAGAAGATAAAGAAAATAATAGATATCGAAGGAATCATGATCAATAGAATCAAAGTTGGAATCCAGTTCTTAATTTTAATTTCGCCCGTTCTCACATGGGCGAAGTATTGCATCAGTGCTTGTATATTCATAGTTTTATCAGTCCTCTAGCATCCATTATACAACGAAACGATTGAACCCGAGCGATTTTCTCTAAAAATTGTTTTTTCTGTTTTAAAAACAGACCTTTAATGGTAAAATATTTACGAAATATTTGTGCTAAGAGAGTGTGATTGAATGAATACTGTAAAAATCGATAAATATTTTAAAGGTATGGTGGCGCATCGCGGCCTCAGCGGGATTGAAACAGAAAACACAATTAATGCGTTTTTAGCGGCAGCAAATCGCAGTTATTTTGGCATCGAATGTGATGTTCATGCTTCTCGTGATGGCAAGATTATCATATCTCATGATGATACGTTATTACGGTTAGGAATGCTGAATGTTTATTTGCCATCATTTCGATATGATGAAATTCGTAAATTTACTTTGATTGATCGCAAAAGCGGCAATTTATCCGATAATTTAACATTACCTTTATTAAGTGAATTTCTCTTAATTTGCAAGACTTATAAAAAACACGGATTTGTTGAACTCAAACAAAACTTATCCAATGAAAATGTCGAATCGGTCATTGATGAAATATATAAATATCAAATGGTAGAAAATATCAGTATCATTTCATTTAATGATAAATATTTGACCTATATCAAAAAGACTCATCCTGAATTAGCCCTTTATTTGCTGACCGCAGAGATGTCTGAAAAACACTTTGATTTTTGTGAAAAACATCATATTAATCTCGATATACATCATGATAAACTCGATGAAAACGTCATAAAAAGAATGCATCTAATCGGTCTTAAAGTCGCCGTTTGGACCGTCGATGACAAAGATACAGCAGAAAAATTAATCAAAATGGGTGTCGATTTCATCACCTCGAATATCTTGGAATGATAATGAGTAAAATTTTACTGATTGGCGCGGCGAACGTTGATATTATTGGTGTCTCTAAAAACATTTTAATCAATCACGATTCTAATCCCGGAACAATCCAATTATCGGTGGGTGGCGTTGCAAAGAATATTGCAGAAAACCTGAAACGTTTAGGCATGGACATTCATTTCTTAACTTTTTTTGGCAATGATGCTTTCGTTGATTTTGTGAAGTCAAATCTCCATGAACTTCAAATTGATTATTCGTTATCCATGACTCTTAATTATCAATCCGGAAAGTTCATGTCAATTCATCACCCGCAAGGAGAGATTGAACTTGGTCTGAATGATTTTGAACTTTTAGACCATTTGACCATTGAAGATTTTATTCCCATCGAGGATGAAATCGAAAAATTCGATTATCTTGTCTTAGATACGAATTTACCCGAATCAATTTTAAAATATCTCATCATCCGATTTGCGCACAAACCCATCATCGTTGATGGTGTTTCACAAACGAAAGTTGTAAAAATCAAAGCGGTTCTCGATAAAATTTCTTTGCTTAAAGTGAATCAAAAAGAACTTTCCGCATTGATTGGAAAGCCAGCAGATGATATTATACTTGCAGTCAAAGAATTATTTAAATCTGGATTAAAACAAATAGTCGTTACCAACGGGACCAATCCAATTACTTATAATATTGACAAGAGCATTTACCAAACCTTTATTTTTGAAGCAAAAAAGAATGTTTCATCGATTGGTTGTGGCGATGCATTGTTAAGTGGGACCATTTATGGTATCATTCAAAAAAAGAATATGCATGAATCCATTAATTATGGCAAGAAAGCTGCAAGTTTGACCATGGAAGTCCCTACAGCAAGTCATCCAGGTTTATCTCGAGCTGTTTTAGAAGAATAGGAATAGAAAAGGAGCGTTTTACCATGAAAAATCAAGTGATAGATTTACTGCTAGACCGACGCAGCGTTCGTGACTTCACGACTCAATTGGTAGATGATGAAGCGCTGAAATTGATTATCGAGTGTGGCATGCATGCCCCAAACTCGAGAAACAAACAAAACTGGCACTTTACAGTCATTACAAACGCCTCAGTGATTGAAGAAATCAATCGATTGACGGTTGCAGGAATGGACCGATTAGGCATCAAACATGACCCGGATTACCATATATTTTATCATGCACCAGCGGTGATAATTATGAGTTCTGTGATTGAAGGCTTCAGTGAATTAAACTGCGGTTGTTCTGTCGAAAACATGGCGATCGCCGCCAAATCATTAGGAATCGATTCTTGTATCGTTGGCCAAACAAGATTCATGTATCATCAAGCTGACCCCGTTGACATCAATCGTCTTGTCAAAATACCAGAAGGCTATGAGCATGATATCGCCATCTGTTTCGGATACCGAAAAGGGGATAACCCAGAACGAAAACCTAGAAAAGAAGGAATTGTCGATTACATCAAATAATCTAAAATATACTTTTGACTTGTTCAAAAGTATTTTTTCTGCCCATACTTTATCTTATGATAAAATAATTTGTGAAAATTGTCTAAATCTAGTATAATGCATTTTAAGGAGTGAGACTATGTGGAGAGATGAGTATTTACGTTGGTTGAGTCAACCCAATTTAGATCCAGATTTAAAACAGGATTTAAACGATAAAACGGAATCCGAACTTGAAGAGATGTTTTTTGGATCACTTTCTTTCGGTACCGGTGGAATGCGTGGCATTCTTGGGGCGGGAACGAATCGATTGAATATCTATACTATACGCAAAGCCAACGATGGCCTTGCGCGTTATTTGTTAAAAACAAAGGGTGCAATCGCAAAACTTAAAGGGGTTGTCATCGCTCATGATAATCGTAGAATGTCGAAAGAATTTGCTTTGGAATCGGCGAAAGTTTTAGGAGCATATGGGATTAAAGCATTTTTATTCGAAGCGTTAAGACCAACACCGGAATTATCCTTTGCGACAAGACATTTAAACGCCGCTGCGGGTATTGTTGTGACAGCTAGTCACAATCCTCCCAACTATAATGGATATAAAATCTATGATGAATTTGGTTGTCAATTCACACCAGAGTACGCCGATGTCATCGTGTCGATGGTGAATGAAGTCACGGATTTATTTCAAATTAAAACAGTTTCAAAAGCAACGTTGATAGAAAAGCATTTGCTTCAATACATCGGTAAAGAAATTGATCAGTTATATCTTGATTTGGTCAAAACCGTTCAATTGAATCCAACTGTTCAAAAAAACATTAAAATAGTATTTACTCCCCTTCATGGAACAAGCGCAGAACTGGGGCTTGAGTTGCTTGAATCAACGGGCTATGATGTGTATCCTGTTTTAGAACAAATGGTTCATGATCCATCTTTCAGTACGGTCAAATCACCGAATCCAGAGAACGCTGCAGCTTTTGAAATGGCCATTGAACTCGGCAAGAAGGTAGGGGCGGATTTGTTAATCGCTACCGATCCTGATGCTGATAGGCTAGGAATCGCTGTTAAAAAAGATAACGATTACGTATTATTAACGGGCAATCAAACGGGAGCGGTTTTAATCCATTACTTACTGTCTGAACGAAAAAAACACGGGACATTGCCGCAAAAAGGTGTTGTTTTTAACACGATTGTTACATCTGATTTAGGGGCTAAAATTGCGAGATCTTATGGTTTAGAAGTTATACAAACCTTAACGGGTTTTAAATATATCGGTGAGCAAATTCGATTTCTTGAAACAACGGATAAAGAATTTGTATTTGGGTATGAAGAGTCTTATGGTTATGTAATCAAAAGTTTTGTGAGGGACAAGGATTCGCTTCAAGCCTTATTGCTGGCATGTGAAGCGGCAGCCTATTATCAAATCCATGAAAATAAATCGTTGCTTGATAAACTCTATGATATTTATGAAACCTATGGCGTTCATCAAGAAGCATTGTATAGCATTGATTTATGGGGGATTGAAGGTGCAAAACGAATTTCAAACATCGTCGAAAAATTCCGCGTGAATCCTCTTAAACGAATCAACAATCAAAACGTACTTGTCTTTGAAGATTACTTGTATTCATATCGCATCGAATCTTCCTATAAAACAGTATTGTCTTTTGACAAAACCAATGCCGTAAAATACATCCTTGAAAACGGTTCTTGGTTTGTCCTACGACCTTCTGGAACAGAACCCAAATTAAAAATATATGTTGGTGTGACTGGTAATTCAGTTGAATCAGCAAAAAAAGAAATTGATTCCATTGGCGAAGCGCTTCTCGCAATCGTCAATCAAGTTCAATAGAAATGGTGGTGTCAATCATGCCTTATCTTATTGGTGGTGGGTTTTTAGTTCTCATCATCGGAATTTATGTCTTGTTTTATTTAATGAATTCAAATACGAAAGTTCCTGAAGGTTGTGAATTTCCCGAAGATTTTTCTGGGTGTGGCAGTTGTAAATCTTCAGCTTGCGGCAGTCGAGTTGATTCCAAAAAATCGGTGAAGTAAATGATTCATAATGATTGGGATGATATTCTTTCAAATGAATTTTCCAAACCTTATTTTAAAGAATTAACAGCGCGTGTCAAAGAGGAATTCAAAAATTACACTTGTTTTCCGCCCATCAGTGATGTTTTTAACGCATTTCGATTAACACCATTTAACGCCGTAAAAGTTGTGATTGTCGGCCAAGATCCTTATCACAATCGCGGCGAAGCAATGGGACTCTGTTTTTCTGTTCCTAAAACGGTTTCCATTCCGCCATCGCTCATTAATATATTCACTGAACTCAAGAATGACTTGGGGTTTGAAATCCCAAAATCCGGAGATTTGACCCATTGGGCAAAAGAAGGCGTATTGCTTCTCAATACAATCATGACGGTTAGAATGAACCAACCCCTTTCGCATAAAGGCATTGGGTGGCAAACTTTTACCGATGAGGTGATTCGGATTCTTGATAAGAAACCAGAGCCTGTCGTATTTGTCTTATGGGGAACGCACGCGAAAAGTAAAAAAATCTTGCTTTCAAATCCAAACCATTTAGTGATTGAAAATGTTCATCCTTCCCCTTTGTCATCTTATCGTAATTTTTTCGGTTCGAAACCTTTTTCACAAATCAATCAATTTCTTACAAAAAATAATCTCAAGCCCATTGATTTTAACTTGAATCAGAAGGATAAATTATGAATAAAAAACCCGTCCAAGCAATTGTATTTACTGGATTGATGGTCGCACTTGGCATTGTATTATCACAACTTGTTTCCATTGCCCTTCCCAATGCTTCATCACCCATCATCAAATTTGGGATTGGGTATTTACCAATCATTATCATTTCAATTTTGTATGGTCCCGTCTACGGAATCCTTGCGGCGATTTCTCAAGATTTAATTGGTTTTTTTATGATTGGAGCCGCGAATGGACAAATTTTTCATTTAGGATTTACGCTGAATGCAATTTTATATGGTCTCATTCCTGGCCTGTTTTTTAAGAATAAAAATTCAAAAAATCTTAAATTGTATCATTGGATGAACCACGGTCTTGTGGCAATATTCCTCTTGTTGATTACACTTTATCTTTTTAATCCTGAGCTTGTGATTTCATCTTCACTGGATTTAGCAGAAAAATACATTCTCATGTCCGTATCGATTGCGGCCGGACTGGTCATCATCGGGTTTAATTTTTGGGTCGTCAAGATGAAAAAATCGGATTTTAGTCCATTCAAAATCCTATTTGTGGTGTTGTTACTCTATATGTTGGTCTCTTTAGTGTTAACGCCGATTTGGTTATACATGCTCATCAATCATTTGTCTTTTTTTGAGATTAATCTCACACAATTAGGAGCCTATATATTGGTGGTGTTGCCACTTAGAATCGTTAAAATGCCAATTGAAGTGATGGCCTACGTTCTTTTATTAACGCCGATATTAAGTCTTTTAAAACATTTAATTGAACATCAAGATTTTGACGAAGAAGAATCACGTCATTCAGACTAAAAAAGAATCAGCCAGCCGGTGAAATGATAAGATGTTAGTAGA
>DIJY01000139.1 GCA_002421405.1 Caryophanales bacterium UBA5632
TCTTTGATTACGTGACCGCTAGAGCAGTCGCGAGACTTAATATATTAACGGAACTTTGTTTACCGTTTGTTAAGGTCGGTGGAAAGTTCATCGCCATGAAATCAATCAATTATGAAGAAGAATTAGAAGAAGCGAAACATGCGATTGAAAAACTCGGCGGTGAATTGCAAGAGGTCATCGAGTATCCATTAGCCGATGATTTAAATCATGTTTTAATCATCGTCAAGAAAGTTAGAAATACAACCGATTTTTATCCTAGAAGTTTTAGTCTAATCAAGAAAAAACCATTATAGAGAGGGGTGTTGAAATGAGACGGAAGCAAACCTATAGCTTTCCCCAAATCGAGGATTACCGCGAACAATTGGAAATCAAACATTTGCGGACAAAAAATCATTTCATATTAGCTATCATTGTATTCCTCCTCGTCATCAGTCTCCTATACATGCTCATCGGAAAATTTCCGATGGTTTATTTCTATTCGCTCGGATTGGGTTATCTGGCAATCATCTTCTTTAACATTATTTGTTTGGCTTATGGCAGCGAAGACAAAAACTTTTATAATCTCAATAAATTTATCACTTCTCTTGGCATCTTTGGAATTGCAACGGCGATGATTTTCATTTTCAAATCACCAGCGTTTATCTCAGGATTATTCATCGCCTATGCCATTTCGGCTTTCTATCAAGATTTGAAAGTGATTTTAATCAGCGACTTGTATTTGTTTTTCGCCATTCTAATGGTCATGTGGAATTACCCAGAATATTTGACCTTTGACAATGCGCGAGTCGAAACTGATTTTGGGACCTTTTTCTTCATCATTTTGTTTGTATTTTTATTAACGATTTCATCGTACATCATCATCAAACAAAAACGGTTCTTATATAATCAATTGGCCTTATCCAAAGAAAGTGAATTCCGGAACATCGATTTATTGATTGATGCGGAAAAAGAAGCAACGAAACATAAAATCGAAGTTCCAAAATACTATAAAGCGATAGAAGCTTTTACGACCGCTTTTTCTGAAAAGTTATCGATTGAAAATGTCTTTTCAGAAAAACTTAAAATCATGCTTGCGTTAGAAAAAGGAACACCGATTCCGACGTTACTAGACAAGTATCCCAACTATTCGACTTCTGATTTCGCAAGACTACAAGATTTGTTGATATCAGGAACTCATAAACTCAGAAAAACATTCATCAAGATTTCAAAGATGAAGGCATTAGACATTAAAAAGCGAGAAATCTTTTCGGAGACTCAACTCAAAAGTTTTAACCAACCTTCTGATTCGATAGAAATTAAAATCCTTGCATTTGCGGTCTTTTATGTTTCCTTAAGACTTGGCAATGATTTACAAAAACCATTGTCGTCTGAAGAAGTTTTTAATATCTTGGTTTATACGGATTACTACTATTACAACGATCCGTCGATCATGCGAATATATCAAGAAAACCATCAAGTCTTTGATGCAATTGTTAAAGATTACATTGGGAGGAATTCATCATGAAAAATTTCTTCCGCCGCGTCTTTAACACTGAATTCCTCCCAATGAGTGAGGTTCGTAAAATCAAAGTTATTTTGGTCATGGTTTTTTTAACGCTTGTCACCGCCGTCACGATTCCGTTATCAATTTTCTTCGATTATCCCCTCCTCATAAAAATCGCGGTTATCGCGGTCTTGCTTTTGGTTTTATTCCTCACGATGGTCTTGATTAAATTTAACAAAATTATGGCGTCGATTCAAATTTCAATTATCTATACCATTGCTTTAACTTTCTTTTATATGCAAGGTACGAGTAGCTTTTACGCTTATCTCTTTTTCTTCATTGGGTTAACTGTCATTGTTTTTTATCAAGAACTTTTCAGTTACTTAACGTATGGAACATTCGTAACGGCGTTAGGCGTCTATTATGTCATTTATCATAAAACCAATTTGACGGGTGCTTCGAATCTTACCGGATCCGTTTTTGTCTACATTGCGATTTTAATCATCTTCTATTTCATTTTCTTACTTCAAGTTTTATACAATGAAAAACTGTATACCGAACTTAACTATGAATGGGTGCGGATGGTCCATATCATTGACAAATATCAAGATGATACGATGAATTATCTCGAAGAAATCCGCAAACAGAAAAAATCAGATCCGGTTTATGAAAATGTTGATTTTCAAAAAGCGGTTCAAGAAATTAGCATTTTCATCTACGAACAATTTAGGGAAGTCGGAAAAGAAATTGGAAATGTTTTAGATTTATTCATTTATATCCACGAAAAGGGAATTGACCATATTTTACAAAGTGAAGAACTGAGTGTTTCAACCAAGAAAGTAGCTGTTAGGTTACAAAAATACCTTTTGAATAAAAGAAGTAATATGGTATCCATCATCTTAAACTTCTTTACCCGTTTTCGAGATACCGCTCCTTACCGTGAAAACCGTTATGATTATTCCTTGGATATGTTGGCTGAAAAGAGCGATGAATTGATTATCGCGATGGCACTATTATATTCCTATTTAGCCAACGAAACTTCAGTGAAAGATCAATGGGGTCAAATGGCGAAACCGATGACTCATGAACAAATCAAAGAGTGGTTCATGTCTAATGAAATGTCAGAATTTTTAAGTGATTCACAGGTCGCATTCTTTAAAGAAAACGAAGCGTTATTTAAAGAACATCTTAGTAAGAAAGTGTAAAAGGGATAACTTATGAGTACAATCATTTCAATTGCCAATCAAAAAGGTGGCGTCGGTAAGACCACTACAGCGATCAACTTGGCTAGTTCGCTTTCCTATCTCAATAAAAAAGTCCTTTTAATCGATCTTGATTACCAGGCAAATGCGACCACTTGTATGGGAATCAATCGCGGTAGTTTTAAAAGCAGTGTATTTGACTGTCTAACCGAAGAAGCAAAACTTGAAGAAACCATTTTAACGACTGAGAATCCCTTAATCGACGTGTTGCCAGCCAGGACCGTCGTTGAAGGGATTGAAGAAAAAATTATATCGAATACGAACCGGGATTTTATCTTGCACTCGCAATTAAAACCGATTCGAAATAATTATGATTATATTTTAATAGATTGTCCACCTTCTTTAGGTTTTGTGACCATTAATGCGATGATTGCTTCGGACGGCATCATCATTCCGGTTCAATGTGAATTTTTAGCGATGGACGGGCTAACCCAATTGCTCAATACGATTCGCTTGGTTCAATCGAAGAAAAAAGTCAATCGTGAAAGTTTAACGATTTATGGCGTGTTATTAACGATGCTCGATACCCGTTCTGCGTCTGGTTTTCAGGTCGTGAACGAAGTGAAAACCTATTTTGGAGAACGGGTTTTCCAAACAATTATTCCGAGAAACGTTTCTTGTTCGAATGCAACATTTTATGGAGTTCCCGTCACTGAGTTTTCTCCGAAAAGCAAATCATCACTCAGTTACAGGCAACTCGCTAAAGAGGTGGATGAACGCAATGGTTAAAAATACGTTTGTGAAACGTGGATTATCCGATTTATTACAAGAAAATGAAATTCAAAACGTTGGAAAAGAAGAAGTGCTCGATATTGCGATTGATTTAATCGCGCCTAATCCTTTCCAACCCCGTAAACATTTCGATGAGACGAGTTTAAATGAACTCGCAGAATCGATTCGCACCAATGGTGTCTTACAACCCATCATCATCAAGAAAGTTCACAACGGCTACTTATTGGTCGCGGGTGAAAGACGGTGTAAAGCTGCCAAAATAGCGGGCTTTACGACCATTCCAGCGATTGTCAGAGATTATAACAATGAGTATCTAGCTGAACTTGCTTTGTTAGAAAATATTCAAAGAGAAGATCTAACGATTGTTGAAGAAGCAGAAGCCTATCAAAATGCGATTAATTCATTGAATTTAACGCATATGGAACTTGCGAAAAAAATCGGTAAGAGTCGTTCTTATGTTTCAAACACATTAGGAATTTTATCGTTGCCTCAAGTTGTGATTGATGAAGTCAATCAAGGCAATATCTCGATGGGACATGCGAGAGCTTTGAGTAAATTAAAAGACATCGATCGAATTCATAAAATCGCCGAGATGGTCATCACGGGACATTTGACGGTCAGAGATATTGAATCACTCGTCAAGACTGAAAAGAAAAAGAAAGAAATGAAGAAAAGAATCATTTCCGAAACGTTAGTCGAAGAATTAAAACAAACGAAAAATAGACTCGATACAAAATTACATTTAATCAAACCGGTAAGGGTCAATGAAAACCGGTTGATTATTTCATTTGATTCAACCGAAGAATTAGAAACCTTCCTTGGATTAATTGAAGACAAAGGGGTGTAATCAATGGGAATGTTTGAATTTATGCGCGAATGGTTAAGTGAAATCTTTGGAGAAACCTCCATCTTCGTTAATATTGTTATTGTTGGCTTATATATCCTTGTATGGGTGTTGGTTGGCATTGTTTTATCACTCGCTGTGAAACCGATTGTGAATCGATTCTTAAAACTCAACCGAAGAATTTCAAAAAAAATGCGAATTCAAAGGGAACTACCTTTTGCTTATATTGATCACCAAAAACGCGGAGAAACCATTTCAAAAGCGTTAACCGGCATTTTTAGATTTGTGATTTGGTTCATCGTTATATTAGTCGTTATTGATGGACTAGGCGTGAATATTGCCCCATTCTTAGCCTCAGCGGGTGTCGTTGGCATCGCAGTTGCGTTTGGAACGCAAGCGATTGTCAAAGACTTTATCAGTGGTATTTTCATGATTATGGAGAATACGATTTCAATAGGTGAATTGGTTCAAATCGGCGGATTCACCGGAACGGTTCGTGAAATTGGACTTAGAACCATAAAAATAGAAGGTTGGAAAGGCGATTACTTTATTATTAATAATGGGTCGGTTGGACCCATTATTAATTACTCGCGCGATAACACTACCGGCATCATTGATGTAACGCTTGGATATGAAGTTGATTATCAATTATTTGAAACGAAAGTCAAAGAGTTCATTGAAACCTTTGGCATGAATGATCCCGTCATGGTCGAACCGTTAAAATATGTTGGTATGATTGAAAGTGACGCAAACTACATTAAAGTTAGAATCTCTGGTAAAACCAAACCGGCAGAACATTTCGGTTTTGAACGTCTAATCAGACAGAAAATATTCTTGATTTGTCAGGAAAATAATATCGCAATCCCGATTCAAAAAATCGAGATTCTTTCCGGAGATAAAAATGGAACAGGAAATTAAACTTGGTTCTGTCCTTGTTTTGAAAAAAGGACATCCCTGCGGTGTCAATAAATGGGAAATCGTCCGTTTTGGAACGGATTGTAAGATTAAATGTTTAGGGTGTGGACGGATTGTTCTGATTGATCGTCCCACCCTTAAAAAAGCCATCAAGAAAGTGGTAGGAGAGACGAATGAAGGAACTGTTGAAATTAATCATTGATTATCGGAATGAACGCGGTTGGAAAGAACACGATACTCCTGAAGCGTTAGCGAAGTCAATTATCATCGAAGCTGCAGAGTTGTTAGAAAACTATCAATGGCCAGATCAGGTCCCAAATGAAGAAAATGTCAAAGAGGAAATGGCTGACGTTTTAATCTATACCCTCGCAATGATTCATGATTTAGGATATGATCCAATTCAATTAGTGAATGAAAAATTGATTAAGAATAACATCAAGTATCCCAAACCCATAAAATAATATTTATTTGACCGTTAAAAAAGTCTAATTTCATGGTATAATAAAACGCTATTCACTGCGGAGTTGACTTTTTTTTCGGTCTCTTAAACTTTATGTATTTTTTAATTGACAAACCTTGCTTTAAATAGTAAAATATTACTCGCACTGAAAAGTGTAACGTGGGCCTATAGCTCAGGTGGTTTAGAGCGCACGCCTGATAAGCGTGAGGTCGATGGTTCAAGTCCATTTAGGCCCACCATTTTTTAAATAGAGACACCAACCTCTTTTTATTCAATGCTTTAAATATGGCGGTGTAGCTCAACTGGCTAGAGCGTACGGTTCATACCCGTGAGGTTGTGAGTTCAAGTCTCACCGCCGCTACCAAAATATTTAGTTTCGAACGTATGGACCCGTAGCTCAGTTGGTTAGAGCTATCGGCTCATAACCGATTGGCCGTAGGTTCGAGTCCTACCGGGTCCACCAATCGATCAAATCGACGGAGAAATACCCAAGCTCGGTTGAAGGGATCGGTCTTGAAAACCGACAGGACGTGCGAGCGTCGCGGGGGTTCGAATCCCTCTTTCTCCGCCACTATGCCGACTTAGCTCAACCCGGCAGAGCAACTGAATCGTAATCAGTAGGTTGTAGGTTCAATTCCTATAGTCGGCACCATGTAGTAAAAAAAGCTCAACATCTAACGAGCTCGAAATGACCCGCTAGCTCAGTCGGTAGAG
>DIJY01000056.1:0-5103 GCA_002421405.1 Caryophanales bacterium UBA5632
CTTGATAATCTTCAGCGTTTGAAATCGATCCAATTTCGCGATATTTATTTTCAGAAGGTATCCATACTTCGATATCATACGTTTTGCGCATACTTTGACCTAAGTCGCCGGTACACAATTCAACGANNGCGATAGGGAATCTTTAATGCTTGAAGCACGGATTCTGAATCTTTTAACATGGATTCGAGATCTTGGTATGATTCTTCTGGTTTTGAGAATTTAATCAATTCAACTTTGTTAAATTGATGTTGTCTCAATATTCCCCTTGTATCCCGACCAGCAGATCCGGCTTCTTGACGGAAAGCGGTGGTATACGAAACATATTTAATGGGTAATTGTGTTACATCCAGCACTTCATCTCGGTGAAGATTAATCGTTGGAACTTCGGCAGTTGGATTTAAATAGAAGTTGCGATCATCATAGAGTTTAAAAGCGTCTTCCTTGAATTTTGGAAATTGACCGGTCGCATACATGGACGCTTCATTCACAATGTAGGGTGGAATAATTTCACGGTATCCATGGAAATTGGAGTGAAGATCCATCATAAACATGATTAAAGACCGTTCTAAACGGGCGCCGAGGCCTTTATAAACAACGAAACGGCTCCCAGTAATTTTTCCTGCACGGTTAAAATCTAATATATCGAGTGATTCACCCAGTTCATAATGGGCTTTGATAGGGAAGTCAAATTTAGTTGGTTCTTTATAACGTTTGATTTCAACATTTTCTGAATCATCTTTCCCGACCTTGATGGATTCATTTGGAAGGTTTGGCGTCCATAAGAGTAAGTTCTTAATCTCTTCATCAAGTCTAACGACTAAATCGTCGAGGCGTTTAATTTCATCAGAAATCGATTGAACCGACGTTTGAATTTCACTAATATCTTTTCCTTCGCGTTTATAAGTACCGATTAAACGCGACGTTTCATTTTTCTTAGCTTTCATCGCTTCAACTTGTTGAATGGCTTCACGTCGTTCTTTATCTTTTGCGACAATGTCGTAAATGTAGTGAAAATCACCATTACGGCGTGAGAGTAATTCATAGACCTTATCTGTTTCTTCGCGAATCAATTTGATATCTAACATTTTGAATTACCTCCTTAATAACTGTCGCTTAAAAGATCATCGACGTCATCTGATTCTTTGGTTTCTTCTTCAGAATCTTCATCCTCTTGATCAAAATCTTGATTGAGGAAGTTTTTGTATTGTTTGTTAAATTCTTCATTATGATCAATGGTTACAATTGGATCAACCGTTGGTTCTATCGGTTTAATTTCTGAATGATCGTTTTCATCAAACGTTTCATCGATTTCATCAGACTTCGGAACAATGGCAATGGTCGCAACTAAATGAGTCTCTAAAAGATTAATGATTCTTACTCCTTGAGTCGAACGTTTTGTTTGGGCAATTTGATCGATTGGAACACGAATAATCATGCCTTTATCAGTGACAACAAGCAAATCTTCTTCACTAGTGACACTCACCAATTTCTTTAAGTTACCATTCTTTTCAGTTATATTAATGGTTTTAACACCCTTACCGCCACGACCTTGGAGTCGGTACTCATCAACGACAGTACGTTTTCCATAGCCTTTTTCTGTAATCGCAAGAATTTCATTTTGTTCGTCAGCGACCGCTGTTACACCAATGACAATTTCACCTTTGGTTAAGTCAATCCCTTTAACTCCGGCTGCGTTTCTTCCCATATCACGTACATCATTTTCGTTAAATCGAATGGCTTTTCCGTTTGATGCTCCTATCAAAATATCACGACTTCCATCGGTCAATCTAACGCTATGTAGCATATCGCCGTCACGCAAGGAAACCGCGCGAATACCATTCGTTCTAATGTTTTGGAAGTCAGAAACTTTTGTTCTTTTTACAACGCCTTGTAAGGTTGTAAAGAATAAGTAACCTTCATTGAAATCTTTAACGCTCATGATGGAAGCCAATTCTTCACCTTCTAATAAATTAAGAAGGTTAACAATGGGTAGCCCCTTAGAGTTTCTGCCAAGGTTCGGAATTTTATATCCCTTCATCTTGTACACTCGACCTAAAGTCGTAAAGAATAATAAGTAATCATGTGTTGAAGTTGATATGATTGAATCGATAACGTCATCTTCATTCATTTTCATGCCGGTTTTACCGCGGCCGCCACGATTTTGTGATTTATACACATCAATGTTCATACGTTTGACGTATCCGTTAGTTGTAACGGCGATGATTACCTCTTCAACAGGAATTAAATCCTCATCTTCGATATCATAATCGCCGAATGGATCAATCTCAGTGCGACGTCCATCACCAAAACGGTTACGGATATCTTGCGCTTCATCAATCAAGATTTGATGTTGCAATTCTTTGCTTGATAGAATTTGATTGAAGAAGGTAATTGCTTTTTCAATTTCCTTCAATTCATCATGAATCTTGTTTTGTTCAAGGCCTGATAGCTTTCTTAGTTGCATTGCTAAAATAGCTTTTGCTTGAATTTCAGAAAGTGCATACTGTTCCATCAATTTCGCTTCAGTATTATCATAAGATTCGCGAATCGTTTTCACAATTGCGTCGATATTATCAAGCGCGATGATGAAACCTTTTAACAGGTGTTCTCTTTGCATCGCTTTATCCAAATCGAAATTGGTTTTACGGATTAATACTTCAACTTGATGATTAAAGTAGTGGTATAAAACCGATTTTAGTGGTAACGTTTCAGGTTTATCATTTACCAAGGCAAGCATGTTAATGCTATAAGTAATTTGTAGTTGTGAGTTTTTATAAAGATTGTTCAATAAAACTTCTGGATTCACGTCTTTTCTGAGTTCCATAACAACTCGCATGCCATTACGGTTGGACTCATCTCTTAAATCGGTAATTCCTTCAATTTTTTTATCTTTTGCCAATTCCGCGATACGTTCAATCAAAGTCGTTTTATTGACTTGATAAGGAATCTCTTTGATGATAATCATCTTTTTTCCGTTAGCCATTTCTTTGACTTCAGTTTTCGCTTTAACACGAATAATACCTCTGCCTGTCGCATAAGCTTCACGGATTCCGGATAAGCCTAAAATGATACCTCCTGTTGGAAAATCAGGACCTTTGATGTGCTCCATTAATTCTTCAGTGGTAATTTCTTGGTTTTTAACATAAGCAATATAGCCATCTATAACTTCAGTTAGACTGTGTGGCGGAATATTCGTTGCCATACCCACGGCAATACCAGTTGCGCCATTGACTAAAATATTTGGAAATTTAGAAGGCAACACCTTTGGTTCTCTTTCAGAACCATCGTAGTTGTCAACAAAATCAACGGTATTTTTTCTGAGATCTTTTAACATCTCAACTGTTATTTTTTCCATTTTAGCTTCGGTATAACGCATTGCTGCGGCACCGTCACCATCAATGGATCCAAAGTTACCATGACCATTCACTAACGGATAACGGTAACTAAAATCTTGGGCCATACGGACCATCGAATCATAAATCGCTGAGTCGCCATGAGGATGATATTTACCCATGACGTCACCGACGATTCTAGCCGATTTCTTGTACGATTTATCAGGGTAAACACCTAGTTCATCCATCCCAAATAAAATGCGTCTATGAACTGGTTTTAACCCGTCCCTGACATCTGGGAGTGCGCGAGAAACAATAACACTCATTGCGTAACTTAAGAAGGAAGTCTTCATTTCGCTTGAAATATTGACTTCGATGACTTTACTGGCAAAAGGCGGAATTATATTTGGTTTGTTTTGATCATCCATGATAAGCCTCCTTAAATATCCAAGTTACGAACGTATTCAGCGTTATTTTGAATAAATTCTCTACGTGTTGATACATCTTCACCCATTAGCATCGAAAATACCATGTCAGCTTCCATTGCATCTTCTAAGTTCACTTGGAGTAACGTTCTTGTTGCTGGATCCATGGTTGTATCCCATAATTGCTCTGGATTCATTTCACCCAGTCCTTTGTATCTTTGAATGACAGGTTTGCCATTCAAACGCGCTAAAATAATCTCTAGTTCTTTTTCCTCATAAGCATATTCAACCGTTTTACCTTGTTGGACTTTGAATAGCGGTGGTTGAGCGATATAAACATAGCCTTTAACAATTAATTCTGGCATATAGCGATAGAAGAATGTCAGTAAAAGGGTCCGAATGTGTGCGCCATCAACGTCGGCATCGGTCATGATTATAATTTTGTGATAACGCGCTGAAGCAATATTGAATTCATCGCCAATACCGGTACCGAAAGCTTGAATCATCGACAAAATTTCTTTATTGCCAAGGGCTTTGTCCAGTCTTGCTTTTTCTACGTTTAAAACTTTGCCACGAAGCGGAAGAATTGCTTGATATTCAGAATCTCTTCCTTGTTTTGCAGAACCGCCGGCGGAATCTCCTTCGACGATATAAATTTCAGATTTTGTTGAATCTTTTGTACGGCAATCAGCTAATTTAGAAGCAAATCCTAAAGAATCTAGTGGCGATTTACGTCTCGTTGCTTCACGGGCTTTCTTAGCCGCAAGCCGTGCACGTTGAGCGATGACTGCTTTTTCGACAATCGTTCTCGCTGCCGATGGGTTTTCTAGTAAGAAACGTTCTAATCCTTCACCCATAATATTATTAACAACTCTACGGACATCAGAAGATCCTAATTTTGCTTTGGTTTGCCCTTCAAATTGTGGATCAGGATGTTTAACAGACACAATCGCAACCAATCCTTCGCGGGTATCTTCACCGAGTAAAGATTCGTCTTTTTTGAAAATGTTATAGCTTTTTCCATAATTGTTGATAACTCTAGTCAACGTCATTTTGAAACCCTCTTCATGGGTTCCGCCTTCTGGGTTGGTTATGTTATTCGTGAATGGATAGATATTTGCAGAATAACCGGTATTATATTGCATTGCAATTTCAATAGTAATTCCTTCTTCTTCCCCTTCAAAATATGCAACCATTGGATGAAGTAATTCTTTTCCCATATTCAAAAATTCAACATATTCACGAACACCACCCTCATAGCGGTAATCTTTAAAGATGACGTTGTTTTTATCACGTGAATCTTTGATTGTAAAACGAATACCTTTATTTAAAAATGCTAATTGTTG
>DIJY01000056.1:5199-5372 GCA_002421405.1 Caryophanales bacterium UBA5632
CCAACACAAGTTAATTCTTTTTTGACAAATCCGTGTTCAAATCCAATTTCATATATTTTTCCATCTTTATGAATTTCAATGTTAAGATATTCGCTTAGCGCATTAACAACGGATGCCCCAACACCGTGCAATCCCCCTGATACTTTATAGGATTGATGGTCAAATTTTCCGCC
>DIJY01000056.1:5411-7022 GCA_002421405.1 Caryophanales bacterium UBA5632
GGAATGCCTCGACCATTATCATCAACTCTTATGATGTTTCCCGGAAGGATTTCAACGTTAATTGAATCGGCATAACCAGCTAATGCTTCATCAACTGAATTATCGACAATTTCCCAAACAAGATGATGTAAACCTCTTGGTCCCGTTGTGCCAATGTACATGCCAGGACGTTTTTTAACAGCTTCTAGACCCTCTAGAATCTGTATGTTACTGGAATCATACGTTCCATTAATGTGGTTGAGTTTATTGTCCATGTTTTAAATCCTCCTTGATATATCCCTTGACAACCCGAAATACTTTGGATTGTTTCAAAATTTCTTGATTAACTTCTAAAACACCGGTTGCGGTAATAATTGATTGCCCACCAGTACTGAGTAGGTATTTTAAAAGCCGGTTTTGTTTTTCTGTATCTAACTCACTTAACACATCATCGAGCAAAAAAATGGGCTTATCATTCTTTTGATCAAAGATATAATCAATCAACGCAAGGTCAATCGCCAAAATAATCATCCGTTGCTCCCCTTGAGAAGCAAGTCCTTTTGCCGATTTATCAGCGACGATAAAATCAAAATCATCGCGATGCGGACCATAATTTGTAGTCCCTGATAAAACATCCGTCCTATAGCGTGATTTAAGCGACTGTAGCACGTTTCCAGAGATAGACGGTAAATAAGTCAGACTAAAAGTCTCATTCTTTGTAGATAAAAATAGGTAGTTTTCTGAGGCCCTTTTAGAAATATCGGTGATGAATTTTTCTCGAGCTTGAATAATTTTTTCCATTGAAGATGCAAGTTGTTCAGTTAATACGTCGAGCAATGTTTCGTCTTTTGATTGATTGAGTTGCATTTGCTTTAACAATTCGTTTCGTTGTTTCAAAATATATTTGAAATCGGATAAATCTTTCAAATATGTTTTATCAACTTGGCCTAATACGATATCAAAAAAATAACGGCGCCCTACTGGCGACCCTTTTACCAAATTTAAATCTTCTGGAGCGAATAAAACTACATTCAAGTTTCCGACATAATCACTCAATCTTTTGACTTCTTGATTATTGACTAAAACTTTCTTTCCAAGTTCAGAAATGACAATTTGCATTTCCTGAAGATTATCTTTCGTAGATACAGTGGCTTTTATCTTTGTAAAATCAGATTGAAAGCGAATGAGATCAATATCTTCGCTTCGATAAGACTTCGATAAACCAAGAACATAAATCGATTCAAGAAAATTGGTCTTTCCTTCACCGTTAAGACCTAAAATAAAATTTAATCCATTTCCTAATACCAGTGATTGTTTCGTATAGTTTCGATAATCGGTGAGAAGAATCTGTTGGATTTTCATTGATATCAACGAACAATCATGAAAGATTCTTTACCATCAACTGTAATTTGATCTCCTGGATATAACTTGCGACCCCGTCTTAATTCAATTTCTTGATTTACATGAACGTCATTTTCGGTTAAGTAAAATTTAGTCTCTCCACCGCTCGATATTAAATCTGCAAATTTTAAGAATTGACCTAGGGTGATATAGGGAGTTTTAATTGCAATTTTCTTCATGGTTTCACCTCAAAATAATGCTAATAACTTATATATAATATTATATAATATT
>DIJY01000056.1:7050-7192 GCA_002421405.1 Caryophanales bacterium UBA5632
ATATAAAATAAAAGAGGAACGCGTTATAATTTTGCGTCCTCTTTGTACTTATTGTGAAGGCTGAATGAGTTCTAAAAATTCACACATTGTGTAAAGCCAATGCTTATCTAACTGAATTGTATCTAAGATAATATGAATCTTA
>DIJY01000056.1:7277-14458 GCA_002421405.1 Caryophanales bacterium UBA5632
CCATGATTTTTTCGATATCTAGTTTAGCTGATAAATATTCAAACAATTTTTCATACATATAAATTTCAAGATCAGCATCATATTTACCGAAACGATCGATGAATTCATCAATCAAAAAGTGAATCTCTTTTGTACTCTTTACACCCGTAATTTTTGTATGCATTTCTAGTTTAACGAAATCATCATCAATGTATTTTTCATCGATATATTTTGAAACTCGAGCACGAACTTTTGAAATCGGTTCAACTTCGGGTTCAAATCCTTGTTGACGTTTGACCTCTTCTTGAAGGATTCTCATATATAAATCAACACCAACGGAATCGATGAACCCTGATTGTTCACTTCCAAGCACGTCACCAGCACCCCGAATTGAAAGATCTCTTACCGCAATTTTAAACCCACTACCAAGTTCTGTAAATTCCTTAATTACTCGGAGTCGTTTTTCGGCTTCTTCAGTTAATATTTTGTTTTTCGTATACATTAGATAAGCATATGCAATGCGGTTTGACCTTCCGACCCGTCCTCTAATTTGATAGAGTTGAGATAGTCCTAAGCGGTCGGCATCATGGATAATGAGGGTGTTAGCGTTAGGAATATCAATGCCCGTTTCAATAATGGTTGTTGAGACTAAAACATCGATTTTTTTGTCGATGAAGTCAGAAACGACTGACTCAAGTGCTACTTTATTCATTTGCCCGTGAGCGATATCAATTCTTGCTTCTGGAACCAATTTTTGTACTTTAGCTTCAATCAAATCAATATCATCAACTCGATTATAAATATAGAATACTTGTCCATTTCTGGCGAGTTCCCGTTCTATTGCATCCTTAATGATTGTATCATTTCTTTCTAAAACGTAGGTTTGAATTGGATATCGATTTTCAGGTGCTGTTTCAAGTAAAGACATATTTTTTACACCCATGATTGCCATTTGAAGTGTTCTTGGAATCGGGGTAGCTGAAAGCGATAAAACATCTACGTTAACTTTCATTTCTTTGATTCTTTCTTTGTGTTCAACACCAAATCTTTGTTCTTCATCGATCACAAGAAGCCCTAAATCTTTAAACTCAATATCCTTACTCAGTATCCTGTGTGTTCCAATAATAACATCTACCAATCCGGCTTTTATATCTTTTAATGTTTGTGTTTGTTGTTTACGACTTACAAATCGATTAAGCAATCGAACATTAATTCCAAATTTATCCATCCGACTACTAAAAGTTAAAAAATGTTGTCTAGATAATACCGTTGTTGGTGCAAGATAAGCTACTTGTTTATTACTTAATACCGCTTTAAAAGCTGCTCTTAAAGCAACTTCAGTCTTTCCAAACCCAACATCGCCACATAACAACCGATCCATCGGTCGGTGACTTTCCATATCTTTTTTAACGTCATCAATGGCCTTTAGTTGATCGACAGTTTCTTCAAATTCGAAGTCGTTCTTAAATTCTTCTTGCATGGAGTCATCTTCAATAAAAGCGAACCCTTCGCTATGTTCTCTAACAGCATACAAAGTAATCAATTTTTCGGCAATGTCCTTGACCTTCGCTCTAACTCTTTGTTTCGTCTTAGCCCATTCGGTTCCGCCCAGTTTGTTCAGCCTTGGTGAAAAGCCTTCGCTTCCCGCGTATTTTTGAATTTGAGCGACCGCATCGACTGGAATGTATAATTTGTCACCATCTCGGTATTCAATGTGAATATAGTCGTTTTTGGTTGAACCAAGCTCCATCGTTTTGATTTCAAGGAATTGACCAATTCCATAATCATTATGAACAATATAATCTCCTGGTTTTAAATCATTAACAGAAAACACACGTTTTGTATTTTGATATACCGAAACATATTTGCCTTTTTTGTATGCTTGGCTCTTTTTTATTAAAGAAGCGTCGGTAATCACTTTTAAATTCCCGGTTTCAAGTTCAATATCTAGAAAAGCATCTGCATAACAGAGATTTACTTTGTTTTCAATTAATTCATCGTATTCAGATAATATTGAAAAAGGTATTTTTTCCTCTTCTAATAAGTCTCGCATATTATCTCGCATTTTTTGTGAGCTAAAGGCAAGCAACGTAGTAACTTTCCCTAATTGTTTTCTCAAATCACTAAATAGCAAACTAAAATTGCCATCGTACTTCGTTGGCTCTTTACCATATAATTTTAATTTTATATCAAAAGTATCACGGTAAGTATGCTCTAAATAATCCATGCAAATTCGATTTTCCGGCATGACACTATGAATGGAATACATCAACTCAAATCCCATTTTAGTATAATCGTTTGTCGACATATACCAATCAGCAATTTCAGATGTAATGATTTCAAATTGTTCTAAAACGCGATGATAATCGTAAAAAAACAGGATTTTATCATCAACAAAATCTAGAATTGTGGTTTTGTTGTCATACATCAAAGGAATATACCTTGTCAATCGATCTAATTCGTCATGGGCATTAAGCGATTCACGATCTTGATTTATTTTCTCAAGTGCAATCTCAGAAAAATGGAATTCACTGATTTTTTCATTCATATATTGATTTATTTTCGCTAATTCGGTATCACCATAGAAAAACTCATACATCGGCATAATTTGTAACTCAGTGACTTGTTCCATCGATCTTTGCGATTCAATATCAAACGTCTTGATTTTTTCTAAGGTATCGCCAAAAAAATCAAGTCTATAAGGTTTTGAATGATTGAGAGGGAAAATATCAAGGATTCCACCACGAACGCTAAAATCACCCGGTTTTTCAACGGTATACTCTCTTTTATAGCCATAGGAGACAAGTGTTTTAGACAATTCTTTCATATCAAAATCAATATTAATCTTTAGATTGATGACGGAATTCTTCCAAACATCTTTAGGCAGTTGCGGTTTGATAATCCCTGTGGTGTGGGTAATGACAATTTTACGTTTATTTGATAATAAATCGCGAATCGTATTGATTCTTTCCATCTTAAATTCATTAGAACTAACAAGCATTTCGCTCGTGATAAACTCATCTTGCGGGAAAAAAGCAATATATTCGTCGGGAATTGTCGAAGTTAGTTTATCGTACAATAATTGCGCTTTATATAGATTCGGTGTTGACACAAAAATTGTTTTATCCGTCGAATAAAACGCATCGACAATCAACAATACCATCGCTTCATCAGTCAGCTCGTTGATTAATTGTGCTTTTTGATGTTTTAAGCCCGAAATGTATTGTTTGAAAATCGGATTTTGATTGAGATAATTTAGAATTTGCAACACGTTATCCACCTCACGTCGTTTTGGCGAGTTTATACAACTCGCCTAGGTATCGCTATTGAATTTCATGAGTTAGTATACCATATTTTACTTAAAATTGCTATCAAACCGGGTAGAATTTTTGATGAAAAAAACGCTCATTTCAAGCGTAATTTTATCATTATTTTTTATTTTGAATTTTATAAGCGATGGGCATGACCATTCCCATTGGTAATATTTTAACCAAGATTCTCATGATTTTCATTAATAGACCCGGAACAATAACGCTTTTTCGCTTTAACATTCCTTTAACCGCGATTTTAGCGCATCTTTCAGCACTCATACCTTGCATCTTTTGTTTTGTTTGAGCCACTTGTCCAAATTCGGTAATCACGGGTCCGGGATTTAAGGATAGAACCCTCACTTTACTTCCACTATTTTTTAATTCTTGATTAATAGATCGACTCAAATTTAAAACATAAGATTTTGTTGCAGCATATGTCGCCATCAGTGGTGTTGGTAGCATACCAGCGATGCTCGCAACATTTAAAATAATGCCATCCTTCATCGAATTCACGAAAAGTTTTGTAAGCACTTGAACGGCAACAATGTTTGTGTCAATCATCGATAGTTCGGTTTCTAAATCAATCTCAGAAAACAATCCCACTCGGCCAAAACCAGCATTGTTAATAACAATGTAAGGATTCAATGAAGTCACTTCAGAGTGCAGTTTCTTACAGTTTTCTACTAAAGAGACATCCAATACTTTAATAACAACATTTATTTTATAATTTGATTCGAGATTTGTCTTTAATTCATTCAATTCGATTTCTCGTCTCGCTACCAAAATAAGATCATACCCTTTTTTTGCTAATTCATAGGCAATGGCCTTACCAATGCCGCTTGATGCTCCTGTAATCAATGCATACATTCTTCATTCTCCTTATCGATTGGAATATTAATCATTGTTATCATTATCGTCTCATCTCAAAAATGATCGTTGATTTGGCCGGTATAACCGAAACATCTGAAAAATCAGTCACATTACTCAAATATATAATTTTGCCTTTCACGTTAGGAATTTCAACGTCAACGGTTCCAAAATTATGGATTACCAATACTTTTTGATGCAATTTTTCATATTCGTATTCACGGTAAAAACCCTGAATACTCGCTGAATTGTTTTCATAAGCAGTAAAAGTATTTCCATATCTTAACGCCATGTTATTCTTTCTAAATTCAAGCATTGCAGCGTAGTAATTTAAAAGCGAGGATGAATTTGCTAATTGTTCGCTTGCATTTTCTAATTCTTGATTCAACGAATTCATTTGCGTTAAAGTGATACTCGAAGAAACCAACCAATCTGTTGTTGATGAATCACCCCATAAATACGGTAATCTTCTTGTTTCATCCCAAATATCCGGTCCACCGGCTTTTAATCCATACATGCCTAACTCTTCACCATAATAGATGATTGGGTTCCCAGGAAGTGTTAAAAGCATTTCTGCGGCTAGCCTTAGCTCCGTATCATCACTACCCGAAATCGATGCCGGACGGTCCATATCATGATTGGTAATAAATGGAAAACTAATAAAATCGGGATTGACGGAACGATAAGCAGAATAGATATTATTGAGCATGATGACATAAGCTGGGTTAGAATCTGTTAAAAATGATCTTCGAATTCTTGCGGAAGCCGGAAAATCAATCGGCGCATCTAGTCCCTCATAATATTCAGAAATCATTTCATAGTCGGATTCATCATAAATTTCGCCAATGATGAATAAATCTTCGGCATAAGAGTCAATCGCA
Source organism: Caryophanales bacterium UBA5632 (assembly GCA_002421405.1). GTDB lineage: Bacteria > Bacillota_I > Bacilli_A > Izemoplasmatales > Hujiaoplasmataceae > UBA5603. Next base: position 12,316 of record DIJY01000056.1, read on the forward strand.
GATTTGTATGTTTTTAAATAATTGATATTTGCTTGATAACCATAAGTTCGATTTAAATATTCGTTCTTACCAAATAAATGATGAACGGCATCGAGGCGAAAACCTTTTACGCCTTTATCAACCCAAAATTGACTTATTTCAAAAATTTCTTGGTTAACTTCTTCGCTAAACATATTTAAATCTGGCATCGTTGAATTAAAATAACCAACATATTTTTCATAACCTGTCGAATGCCAAATAGTTTGACCCCAACTTCCATTTTTTGTCGCAGTATCAGTCGAAATTGAAGTAAAATTATAATAATTTCGATAAGTAGAATCTCCATTTAAAGCTGCTTGAAACCAAGGGTGTTGATTTGAAGTATGATTAAAGACCATATCAAGCATGATTTTTATTCCTAATGAATCTGCTTCTTCAATCAAGTGTTCAAAATCTTCCAAGGTTCCATAATCAGGATTAACATCATAATAATCAGTAACATCGTACCCGTGATATGAGGGAGAGGGATGAATGGGCATTAACCATAGAGCGGTGATTCCCAATTCATGAAGATAATCTAGTTTTGCGGTGAGGCCGTTGAAATCACCAACACCATCAGAATCCGAGTCCGCAAAACTTCGAACAAAAACCTCATAATACACTTCCGAATCCGGATTGATTATTTCTAAATCAATATTGTTTCCGCCACAGGCAAAAAGGACCCATAAAACAGTCGCAAATGTGATTGTTATTAGTATTTTTTTAAGGGTCATCTTTGTTCCTCCTCGTAAAATAAATGAGAATTCAATATCATTATTATACTATGAAACGCCCTCTTTTTAGATGTAAATTATGAATATTCAAAGAAAAAAGGATAAAAACTCATCCGCTTTTATCCTTCATTTATTTTATTGTATTATAGGTATTCATAATTGAATCATAGGATTTCCCTAAAACAAAATCATCAATAATATTATTCGTTACGATAAAAAGATTTTCAAGTTGTTTTGACTGTTCTTTTGATAGTTTGCTTAAAACATAATCAACCACTTCTTTATCATCACGATCAATCCCAATGCGTAAACGATTAAAATTTTGGGCACCGAGTGAGGCAATAATCGATTTTAATCCATTATGTCCGCCAGCACTACCTTTTTCACGTAAACGTAGTTTACCAAAAGGAAGATCAAGATCATCAGAAATAACCAAAATATCTTCATTCGAAATCTGATAGAATTGAGCAACGGCCCTGACAGAATTTCCTGAATTATTCATAAAAGTTTTGGGTTTTAATAATACGACGTCTTGATATTTAATCAGTTCGCCAAGAAATTTGGATTCTTTAACTAATTTTATGCCTTTTAATTTACAATAAGCATCCAAAACCATAAACCCAATATTATGTTTGGATTTGGCATAGTCCCTTCCGGGATTACCCAAACCGACAATCAGTCGCATGATTAGTGGTGTTTTGGTTTGATGACGATGAAACGGTTGGGTTCTTCACCCTCTGATTCCGTCGATACATCGCGCCAGTCCGCTAGTTTTGTATGAATAACACGGCGTTCATAAGCGTTCATTTTGCCTAATTTTGCGGGTACTTTTGTTCTTGCGACCTCTTTTGCAGTTTTCGTCGCCAAAATTTCTAATTGTTTCTTGCGTTGTTCTTTATATCCGCCAATATCAACCAATATCACGTAATGTTCTTCAGTAAAAACGTGAATATAGTTTTTAATCAAAGTTTGGATCGCATCTAACGTTTTACCGTTTTTACCAATTAAGATTGGATTTTCTTGTGCATTGATAATAAAGTTGATTTCTCTTTCGCCCACAATTTTAGCTTCAACGAACGCTTCAAGTTCCATGTTGTCTAATAATGTTTGGATGTATTTGATTCCATCTTTAACAACATCGAATTTAATNNTTAATTGAAGCTTCAACGATATAGGTCTTATTCAAACGAAGAAAACTACTTTTTTCTTCAACGATTTTTAAATCAATATAATCTTTGTGAACTTTAAGCTCTTCCGCTGCATATTGAATCGCTGCATCGTTCATCGCTTTTGTTTCAAAACGAATTGTTTTCATCAGTTTCCCCCTGTAATTATTTAGATTTTGCTTTTCATTTGTTCCATTTTAGATCCCATCTTGCGATGGCTAATGT
>DIJY01000056.1:14473-15098 GCA_002421405.1 Caryophanales bacterium UBA5632
TAGAAAGCAATACCTGCATTACCAATCGCGATATAAGCCATCATCACGACCATAAAATACATCATGTATTTCATCGTTTTTTGAGTTTGTTGCTGCTGAGCGGATTGATAACGATTATTATTCTTTTGTTGTGCTGCAGTACGTTTTGTCGTTAACCATTGGCTTAAGAACATCGTTCCACCAACAATGAGTGCAAGCGGTAAGTTTGCTAACCAAGCAGTGTTACCAAGATGAGTCCAAAGAAAAGTAGTATTCATCGTGACGGAAGCATCACCAAAAACACCAGTACCTGTTAATGGGAATCTCTGAACAACTTGATACATCGCAATAAAGATAGGCATTTGAAGAACCGGCATTAAACAACCCAGTAAGTTAATTTTATAGCGTTTATAAACTTCCATCGTTTCCATCTGCATGCGCTGTTGCGACGCTTGATCGGTACGACCTTTGTATTTTTCTTGAATCTTATTAATTTCTGGTTGTGCGATCTGCATTTTTAAAGTTAAGTCATTGCTCTTCGCATAAATTGGCCAACCCAAAGTACGAATGGTTAAGGTCATGATTAACAACCCAACCCAGTAATAATAAGTATTCCCTAGCAATCCAAAAAGGTTACTCGCATAAA
>DIJY01000056.1:15198-15656 GCA_002421405.1 Caryophanales bacterium UBA5632
GAATACTCTTCTGATACCCATAATAAATATCCATCTTGAGTTGTATTATCGTAATTATCATAACTTGTCGCATTTCCAAGTAATACAATTACGCTACTATAGGTTGATACTGGTTTGCTTTCTGTCGCTTCTGACAAAATAACAATGTTTGTGTAATTTCCAAAACTAACTTCTCCGGTTTTTGTGCCGCAAGCAGTCATTGTGAACAGTAATACAACGGCCATTACGATGGTCAAAATCCAATTCTTTTTCATATCAGTCTCATACCTCTAATATTTTCGCCCGCGCGAATAATTTATATAAATCATCAGAAATCGCTTGGAAATCAAGTTTCGAAGCTGACGATTTGACAACGATGAAAAAATCATAGTGCTTTAAAAATGCAAGTTTTGAAACAACCTCTCGAATCCGTCGTTTCATTTGATTACGCTTGACAGCGTTCCCAAATTTTTTAGGAA
>DIJY01000056.1:15765-19618 GCA_002421405.1 Caryophanales bacterium UBA5632
TTTGTTCACGATAATCTCCCCTTAGAAAAAACAAAAATCACCAATAACTATAATATTCTGGTGATTTCGGGTATTATTATAAGTTGGTGTTTTTTATATTGTTTTAACGATCGGATACGGTCAATGATTTACGGCCAGCTGCGCGGCGTCTCGCTAGAACTTTACGACCGGTTGCACTTGCCATTCTTGCTAAGAACCCATGAGTTCTTACGCGTTTAATCTTGCTAGGTTGAAATGTTTGTTTCATGTTCAACACCTCCTGTTTTGGTTCCAAAAACCATGCTACATTATTATAAGTGATTTTATGGTATCTGTCAACAAATAAATCACGAGGTCGAAATTACTTTTATTTACGATTTTTTCCACATTTGAGATTTGGCTAATTATAGGATTAAAACGGCTCTTTTTTGTTTTCCCCAAAGCTGTTGAAAAGGTGGTTTTCCCCCACTGTGGAAAACTCATTTTGACCGCCACTTTAAGCGATATTTTTTCCACATTTTGTGTTAATTTACCCCTCTGTTATTTCTTTTTCTCCACATTTTTTGTGGAAAACTTGTTGAACCATTTATCGTTACTGTGTGTTATATTTTATGTATGATATGAGGTAAACAAATGGACAATTACGAAAACCTTTGGGAAAACATCAAATCCAAATTAAAAATAACCCTCGAAGAAGACGTCTTCAACGAAACATTTGGCGCGATTAATGGCATCTTTAAAGTTGCAAACAACAACATTTATCTCGTTGCGCCTAATTCTTTCGTAAAAAGTAAAATTGACACCTTCTATTTAAATAGACTTAATGCTATGTTAAATGATTTAGTTACTGAAAAACATTTATTTAAAATTATTACGAAAGAACAAGCTTCTGAAGAACTCTCAAAAACATCTTATAACATTAATTCGCCTGAAATGGGGCTTGAAAGTAAATATAAAACCGGATTAAATAATTCCTATACCTTCGATAATTTCGTTGTAGGTGCTTCAAACCGATTAGCATATACCTCCGCAATCAAAGTTGCCGATCAACCTGGAGAAATTGCAAACCCACTTTATATCTTTGGTGATGTTGGATTAGGTAAAACCCACTTGATGCAATGCGTTGGTAACTACATCTTAGAAAATGATATCAATAAACGCGTATTATATGCAAAAACCGATCAGTTTATTGAAGATTATGCTAGAGCTTCTCAAAGAAAAAGCTTTGATGAATTTTCAAAAAAATATGAAAACGTCGATATTCTATTAGTTGACGATATTCAGTTCTTAGCAGGGAAAACGCAATCACAACTTGAATTTTTTAAAGTTTTCGAAAAATTGAAAGAATCCAATAAACAAATTGTGATTACATCAGATCGCCCTGCCCCTGAATTATTTGACATCATGTCGCGCTTAACAAGCCGTTTCCAATGGGGATTGTCTGTTGATATTAATCGACCGAATCTAGATCACCGGATTTTAATATTAAAAAAGAAATTACAAGCTGAAACTTCAGATCCAAACTTAATTCCTGATGAAGTATTAGAATACATTGCAAGTATCTTTGATAATAACGTGCGTGAACTTGAAGGTGCGCTCAAGCGTGTATTATTTTATTGTACTGCCTTTGATTATGCATTTACCATTCCAAACGCGGAAGAATCATTGAAAAATTTAATCAATTCAAAGAATATATCAAATAAATCAATGAACGATGGTAATTTTAATACGATATTAGATATAGTAAGTGCTTATTACCATATTACACCTACTGATCTGTTATCAAATAAAAGACAAAAACAATATGTATATCCAAGACAGGTGTCAATGTATATTTTAAAAGAGGTTTACGACCTCACTTATAAGAAAATCGGACAGATTTTTAATAACAAAGATCACTCAACGGTCATCTATTCAATTGAACAAATTACAAACGATATACAGACCAATCAAAACAAAAAAACTGATATTGAAAAATTGTTAATAAAGTGTGGAAAAAAGGCTTAAAATATACTCTTTCTTACACAATAATTATGTACTTTAATGGCTATATATGGTATAATATTATATAGATAGATAATCTTTTATCAACAGTTTCAACACCCCTAATAATAACAATAACTTAAAAATACTCTATTCAATAAAACGGGAGGTCGTTTATGAACTTTACGATTAGCAAAGAAGTGCTTCTGAATAATTTACTCGTTGCTCAAAAAGCTTTATCAACTAAAACACCTGCACCTTATCTTCAAGGAATTAAGTTAGAGATATATCAAAATGAATTAATTATGATCACGAGTAATTCAGATATCTCAATTAAATTATCTTTGAAAGATGAAAGTTTGCATGTTGAAGCTGTTGGTGAAGTATTAATTCCAGGAAAATATTTTGTTGAGTTGATTCGCAAACTTGATGGAGAGGTTATCTCATTATCAGTCGTTGATGACAATGTATTAAAAATTGTTGCTGGCAAATCTGATATCACTTTAAACATGTTAAATGTTGAAGATTATCCGCACATTGATTTTATGATGAATGACAATCCAATCAAAATTGAATCAAAAGTGATGAAGTCAATTATTAAACAAACGACATTTGCAACTTCAGCAATAGAAAATCGTCCCATTTTAACCGGCGTCAATATTCGTGTTGATGGGGAAAGACTTGTTGCAATTGCAACTGATTCATTCCGTTTAAGTCAAAAAGTCATTGATGTACCGACGAATTTAGATAACATGAATGTTGTTATCCCTGGTCGAAGTTTAGATGAATTAATTAAAATTCTAGAATTAAATTTAGAAGAAGTTTTAATTCATTTAAATCACAAATCGATTTTATTTGAATATGGAAACATTCTTTTCCAATCCAGATTATTAGATGGTAATTTCCCAGAAACTTCCAGATTAATTCCCGTAGAATTTCCAATCGTCATTAAATTTAATAAAAACGATTTGTTTGTTGCGATTGATCGTGCAGCTTTATTATCAAGCAGAGAAACCAGCGCAAGCATTGTTAAATTATATTTAAGAAACGATAATGGCGTTGAAATTACATCAAACAGCCCTGAAATTGGTAAAGTTGTTGAAGAAGTTCAACCGGTTGAAAAACCAATTGGCGTTCCGATTCGTATTGCTTTCAGTTCGAAGTATTTCTTAGATGCTTTAAAGACATTTAACTCTGATCAAGTTTATGTAAAATTTACCGGTGAGATTCGTCCGTTTGTTATTGAAGGTGAATTAGATCCCGGCCTTGTTCAATTGATTTTACCGGTTAGAACCGAATAAATAAACTTAATTAATTCTAATAACAAAAGAGATGGAGTTGAAATGCTCCATTTTTCTTTTTCCAGTTGCAAAATCATTCATTTAATGCTATTATCTTATCGGTTTTTTAGGAGGATGTTTATGGACAAATTTTATGATGTTGTCATTGTTGGTGCCGGTCCTGCTGGATCGATGACCGCTTATGAGTTATATGAGAAAAATCCAAAACTCTCAATTTTATTGATTGATAAAGGCCACGACATTTATTCAAGAAGATGTCCTATCCTTGAAAAGAAAATAAAGAGATGTCCGACGCGACGCGATGGTGAAATCGGTTGTTTTCCAGCATGTTCCATTACCAATGGGTTTGGTGGTTCAGGTGCCTATTCGGATGGTAAATTTAATATTACCAGCGAATATGGCGGGTGGATGACAGATTATTTAGATGATGAATTTGTCGAAGAATTAATTGATTATGTTGATAAAATCAATATAAAATTTGGTGCACCGCTCAATATTACCGATCCAACGACAGATGCCGTTCGTGCAATTGAAAAGCGAGGACTCGCGGTTGGTTTAAAATTGTTACGGGGAAAAGTTCGTCATTTAGG
>DIJY01000056.1:19708-29079 GCA_002421405.1 Caryophanales bacterium UBA5632
TTTTAGATACAAAAGAAGTGATAAAAGCAAATAAAGTTGTGATCGCTCCCGGTCGTGATGGTTCACAATGGTTGTCAGATATTTGTCAAAAATTTGATATTCCCACGCATGCCAACCGAGTTGATATCGGTGTTCGCGTTGAAACAAATGATGAAATCATGGAAGAAATAAATCAACACCTCTATGAAGGTAAATTTATCTATAGAACCAGTATGGGAACACAAGTTCGTACTTTTTGTTCAAATCCTTCAGGACATGTTGTTATTGAAAATCACAGTGGTACGATTCTAGCAAACGGTCACGCTTATAACAATTCAAAATTAGGGTCTAAAAACACGAATTTTGCATTATTGGTCAGTCATAATTTTACTGAACCTTTTAATCAGCCTAACGAATTCGCTCATGGCGTATCAAGATTAGCTAACATGTTATCAAATGGAGCAATTATATTACAACGTTATGGTGATTTAAAAAACGGTCGGCGTTCAACTGAAAAACGAATCCGCGAAGGATTCGTCATCCCAACCTTAAAAGAAGCTGTACCGGGTGATTTAGGGCTTGTACTCCCTTACAAGACGATGAAATCAATCATGGAAATGATTGAAGCACTCGATCACGTCACACCTGGCATTGCCTCTGAACATACTTTATTTTATGGCGTTGAAGCGAAATTTTATTCCGCAAGACCGGAAGTCACTAAAGAATTTGAAACCAAAGTCTCTGGATTGTATGTTGGCGGCGATGGCGCGGGAATTACCCGCGGATTAGCTCAAGCGGGGGCAAGTGGAATTTGGATTGCTCGCGATATTGCTAAGAAATTTTAATCAATTACCAATGAAAGACCGAATGAAAACCGGTCTTTTTTCTATCATCATTTCACTCTTTGAAACAAAGGTGGGTTGTGATATAATGAATATGGTTTCTTAAGAGGGGTGAGTTCATGGGTAAATTAGTCGTCGTTGTCGGAACACAATGGGGCGATGAAGGTAAGGGTAAGGTCACTGATTTTCTCGCAACCCAAGCGGATGTTGTTGTCCGTAGTCAGGGCGGAAATAATGCGGGACATACCATCCTCTTCAATCATCAAAAATTTGCATTACATTTTCTTCCTTCAGGAATATTAAACCCAAAAATTACGAATTACATGACCAATGGAATGGTCATTGAACCCAAGGCTTTCTTCTTAGAATTAGAAGGACTCAATAAAGTAGGAATTACTGATTATCAACTTCATATCTCCGATAGAGCTCATGTTATCATGCCTTATCATCTTGCTTTAGATGGAATTTTGGAGAATTTAAAAGGTTCAGAAGCTGTGGGAACTACCAAAAAAGGGATTGGACCCGCTTATACCGATAAAGTGTCACGAAGTGGCATTCGGATTGGTGATTTACTTCATCCTGAAATGTTAAAACAAAGACTTCGTGCTAATTTGAATTTTACCAACCGACTCCTTTTATCTTTAGGTGAAAAAGGGTTTGAATTTGATGAATTATACCCAAGTTATCTCGAATACGGCAAAAAACTTGCGCCGTATGTTTGCGATACTTCTTTGTTGTTGAATCAAGAGATTGAAGCGGGAAAACGCATTTTATTTGAAGGCGCTCAAGGCGTTATGCTTTGTATTGAACAAGGGACGTATCCCTTCGTAACGAGCAGTTCTCCTTCGGCAGCGGCTGTACCACTTAATGCCGGTATTTCTCCGATGGCTTTGACCGATGTGGTTGGTGTTACAAAAGCATATTCCACTCGCGTCGGCGGCGGCGCTTTTCCCACTGAATTTGAAGATAATATTGCAAAACAAATCAGAGAAGTTGGTCATGAATATGGAACGACCACTGGAAGACCAAGACGGATTGGTTGGTTGGATACGGTTGTTTTAAAACATACGAAAAGAGTATCAGGACTAACCGGATTAGCCATTATGCTTTTAGATGTCCTTTCAGGGTTAGAAACCTTAAAGATATGTACTCATTACGAACTAGATGGACGAATTATTGAATATGTCCCAGGAAACTATGCAGATTTCATTCGTGTTAATCCGATTTATCAAGAATTACCGGGATGGAATGAAGATATTACGGGAGTTCAATCATTGGATCAACTTCCAGAAAATGCTAAAACGTATCTTCGTACAATCGAAACACTGACAGGGGTTCCCATCACCTTGTTTTCGGTCGGCCCAGACCGCACTCAAACCGTCGTCTTAAAACAAATATTTGAATAAATTAGGAGGAAGAAAATGACGAATCACATCGTTGGAAACCATGCTTTAAATAAAGTCATGGAATCTAACATCTTAAAAATTTCGCAAGAAGCCAAGGCAGCCAAAGTTATCAATCCCGAGGTGATCGACGCGACAGTAGGTATGCTTCACAAAGAGGATGGAAAACTTTTTAAATTTATCCAAGTTGAAGAACTACTGAAAGGTTTATCAGATTCAGAAATGTATTTTTATGCACCCGTTAATGGAACAAAAGAGTTTTCAAACGGAGTCGTTGATTGGGTATTTGGCAAACATAAATCCGCGATTGCAGAAAAATTCCATATTAGCGTTATCCCCACAACTGGCGGATCAGGTGCATTAAGTAATTCTCTTTATAATTTTAATGATTTTGGTCAATCAATGCTCGTTCCCAACTATTATTGGACGCCTTATGAAAATATCGCTGAAGAAGCGCACATTGGTGTTGAGACCTTCCAATTATATGATGAGTTTTATCATTTCAATTTAAAAGATTTTGAAGAAAAAGCAAAATCATTAGCGATTCGGCAAAATCGACTATTCTTAATTTTAAATGATCCATGTAATAACCCGACTGGTTTTTGTTTATCGAAACAAGATTGGAAAGGAATCATCGCAATCTTAAATGAAATATCAAGAATGGATATTCCGGTTATATTATTACATGATAGTGCCTATATTGATTATCAAATGAAGGAACACAATCAATCAAGAGATGTTTATGAAGCGTTTTTAGATTTAGATGAAAAAATATTGGCGATTATAGCGTTTAGTGGTTCCAAAACATTTTCAATGTATGGATTCCGTATTGGCGCACAATTAGGAATTTCGAAATCAAAAGCAGTGATGGATGAGTTTAATCGTGTTGGTGATTATTCGGTTCGAGCTCGTTTTTCAAGCGTTAGTCGCCCAGCGATGTCAGTCATTGGAAAAATATTTTCGAACCCTGATATTAAGTTAAAATTTATATCTGAAGTTGAAGTCGCAAAAGACTTGCTCAAAAAACGCATTGAACTATTCCGTGAGGTTGCTGAAAAGGAAAAATTGACAACGTTACCCTATGGCGGCGGATTCTTTGTCGGTGTTGAAACACAAAACAAGAACATCTTCAATGATTTGGTTCAAGATGGAGTCTTTATTATTTCAATGCCAGGTATGATTAGAATTGCACTCAGTTCGGTTAAACTCACAGAAATCGAAAGATTAGTTAAAATAATCAAAAAACACGTATAAAAAAACCACAAAAAAAAGGATTCTGAATTTTGAATCCTTTTTTTCTTATTTGATCTACCCTTTGATTAAACTAAGAAAGTGACTTTACCATATAATACAATGGTAATAATATCGATGATCCAACCAATTGTTGCACCGATGAAAATCCAAAGGATACCAATTAATATTCTTCCTTTAGCGATACGGTACAAACCATAAGCGATGCCATCAATGAATGGTAAAGCAAAAATAATCTTGCCAATCAAAGGGAGATCATCTAAAAATTTAACCCATGCGTTCATATGATCCCTCCCTTCTTAAAGTGATTATATCACAGTCTTCATAATTCTTCTACCAATTCATCAAAAATGTATTTTTATTTTTTATTCTAAAGTTCGATCAATCGCTAAAGCAACTCTGCGACAATTTTTAACCAATTCATCAAAACGTTCTGGTTTAAGGGATTGTTGCCCATCAGATAAGGCTTTTTCTGGTTCTGGATGGACTTCGATGATTAAACCGTCAGCGCCAGCTGCGATGGCTGCTTTTGATAGGGATTCAATATATTCCCATCGACCGCTCGCGTGTGAAGGGTCGATAATAATTGGTAAATGCGACAATTTTTTTATGACCGGAATTGCACTAATATCCAAAGTGTTTCTCGTTGACGTTTCAAAGGTTCTGATCCCTCTTTCACAAAGAATAACATTAGGATTTCCGCCGGCCATAATGTATTCTGCCGACATTAACCATTCTTCAATTGTATTTGCCAAACCGCGTTTCAAAAGAATTGGTTTCATGGTTTTTCCGAGTTCTTTTAATAATGAGAAGTTTTGCATATTTCTTGCGCCAATTTGAATGATATCAACATTTTCAAGAAATGCAGGTAAATCTTCAATCGACATTAATTCACTGATAACGGGAATTTGATATTTTTCACTGGCTCTTTTCAATATAGCGAGACCTTCAGGACCCATTCCTTGGAATGAATAGGGACTGGTTCTAGGTTTATAAGCTCCAGCACGCAATATCTTGGCTCCAGAGGCTTTTACAAGCGGAGTGATGATATCAATCTGCTCTTCGCTTTCAACGGCGCAAGGACCGCCCATAATCACAATATTTTTGCCACCAATTAATACACCGCTGCAATCAACGATCGTATCATCAGGTTTAAATTTTCGGTTAACTTTCTTAAAAGGTTCTTGAACTCTTAAAACAGTATCGACGAATTTATAAGCATAAAGACTATTCGCATCAAATTTTGTTGTATCTCCAACGACACCAAATATGGTAATTGATTCACCAATGCTTTCGTGGATATTGAAGCCCATACCTTGTAACGCACTTCTTAATATTTCTATATCTTTTTTCTCGGTACCCTCTTTAAATTTAATAATCATGATTTTAGTTTCCTCTCTAGTAATAAGTCGATAGCTTCATAATAGCCGGCGACACCCTTCCCTTTTATTTGGTAGATACAAACTGATTTGATAACTGATAATTTACGAAACTCTTCACGTTTTTCGATATCAGATAAATGCACTTCAACCGTCGGAATGTTAATTCCCTTAATACAATCATGAAGCGCATAAGAATAATGGGTTAATGCCCCGGGATTAATAATAATACCATCAATTTTCTTGCGGTATTGTTGCATAAAATCAATTAAGCATCCTTCGTGATTCGATTGCTTAACAATGATTTTTACATCTTTTGATTTTCCATAATGGAGTAATGATTTGACTAACTCTTCATAAGTTTCCCGGCCATAAACGTCTGGTTCGCGTTCGCCTACTAAATTTAGATTTGGACCATTAACGACTAAAATAGTCATGGAGCTTCGCCTCGATTTCTAATAAGACATCTTGTTTTTCTTTATCAATTTTTACAAGGATATCCGCATGTTTTTCATAGAATGGTTTTCTCGCCAACGCAAGTTTTTCAACATCGGCTTTTGAATTGATCAACGGACGATTTTGAATATTCTTTTCCATAATTTGATGGTAATCTTTGTCCAAATAGATAATAATACCATTTTGTTTCAGTTTTTCCATGATGTCTTGATCCAATATCATACCACCACCGGTTGAGATGATGAGATTGGTGCTTTGATAAAGGTCGGTCACAACTTTATTTTCTAAAGTTCTAAAATAGGATTCGCCTTTATTATTGAAGATATCTGATATGGATTGGTTTTCAAGCATTTCAATCAAGTTATCGGTATCAACAATCGATTTTTGGTAAATCGGCGCTAAGTTTTTTGCATAAGCGGATTTACCGGATAATGGCATGCCAATTAATACAAGATTATGTCTATTATTATTGAGTGAATCATAGATTTTTTTTGGAAGTTCGTGATTGATATTGGCGTCGTTTAAAAAGAGTTCACGACTGGCTTTCGCTTGCATGACAAGCATGTACAAACCATTATAAACTTTCGCGCCTAACGACTGCGCTTCTAGCATTAATCGAGTCCGTAAAGGATTATAAATCAAATCAAGAACAAATTCTAAATGCGTGAAACCTTTTAGTGAAAAAGCAAGTTCGTCGTCGTTATGGGGGTACATTCCAATGGGAGTGGTATTGATGATGACATTTGAATCATAGAATTGAGCAACTTCTATAAGGGAATTTTCATCTTCATTTATTGGATTTCTACAAACGATATTAATTGATTGAGCTCCCATGTTTTTCATAAGTAATGTGGCTGTTTTTGAAGCGCCACCGTTGCCAATGATCAAAACTTTTTGGTTTTTTATATTAATTTTATGGTATTGCAGCGTTTTGAATAAACCATAATAATCGGTATTATAACCAATTAATTTGCCATCACGCTTAATGACCGTATTCACTGACTTGATGGTTTTTGCAATTCCATCAAGTTCATCAAGAAAAGGAATGATTTCTTCCTTATAGGGAATGGTTACATTCAACCCCGAAAATTCTTTTGTTTTAATAAATTGTTCAATATCTTGTGTTTCCCAAATGCAGTAATTAGGATCACCTAACTGTGAGTGAATTAAAGGAGAAATAGAATGAGATAATGATTTACCAACAAGGCCAAACATCTTACCGCATCCAATCCATTGTCTTTGAACCCATTAACAAGTCTAAAACACCATAGTAAGTAACTGCATTAATGACATGAACAACCCGGTTGACAATCGCAGGGTCGTGTCTGCCTCTGACTTCTATTGTGACAGGTTCATTCGTTTTTAAATTAATTGATGATTGAGGTTTTCCAATCGATGGCGTCGGTTTAATTGCGCATTTTACGATAACGGGCATTCCCGTGGTTATTCCACCTAAGATACCACCGTTATGATTACTGAGGGTTTCGATTTTACCGTCTTTCATTTGATAACCATCATTGATTTCTGAACCATAATAATTAGTCATGTTAAAACCATCACCAAATTCAACGCCTTTTACAGATGGAACGCTGTAATAAAGCGACGACAAATAGCTTTCGATCGATTCAAATAATGGGTTTCCGATCCCTGCAGGAAGATTGAGAATCGCTGTTTCAACAATTCCACCAACGGAATCTTCATTGGTTTTAGCATTTAATATGATTTCGCGCATTGAAGTTTCAACGGATTGATCCACGAGAGGAAAATCGAGTGTTTGAATTTTCTTTGCGAGGTCAAGATCAATTTTGAGTTGATTGAACGGTTGATCATAACATTGATGAACCTTTAAAATGTGTGAAACGATTTCAATCCCTTGTTTGTTTAGGATTTGTTTTGAAATTGCGCCAATAATCATGAAGGCAACTGTCACTCTTCCTGAAAACATTCCACCGCCACGAGGGTCATTATAGCCATCAAATTTAACATAAGCAGGATAATCAGCGTGGCTAGGACGCGGCGTATATAATACGGTTTGATAGTCATTTGATATTTTATTGTTATTTGGAATTAAAAACGTCAGCGGCGCTCCCGTTGTTTTACCTTGATAGAAACCACTGATAATTTGATATTGATCCGTTTCTTGACGGGCCGTTGAATAAATGCTTTTAGGACGTCTTTTTGTCAGTTCAAAATCGATGATACTCAAATCAATTTCGATGCCAGACGAAAGTCCGTCGATGACAATGCCAATATTGTCACCATGAGATTCACCAAACAAGGTGACTTTTAAGTTTTTACCAAAAGAGTTCATATAATCACTTCCAATTTTTATAATTTGAATTGGGACTTTACAATCACTGAATTTCCTATTTCAGTCACATCGACTATTTTTAGTAAGTCTTTTCTCCCTTTTTTATCGCGGTTGATATAGATTTTCAGTTCATCAAAACTGACGGGGTCACTGGTGGGAAGGTTATATTTCTTTAAACAATCAATCAGTTCTTTTTTAATTTGGGGGTTAGAAAGAATTTGAACCATCCCAATAGAAACGGCTTCACCATGTAAATATTTTTTGTATTCATAATACGTTTCCAATGCATGGCCAATCGTATGACCAAAATTAAGCGATTGACGAAGTGAATTATCGAATTCATCAGCTTCAACATATCTCTTTTTGATTTCCAAAGATTTATAGATATAATAATCCCAATCTTTCGAAGGATCCTCATTTTTTATTTTCTCAAAAAATGATTTATCGGCAATCATACCATATTTTATCATTTCTGCCATGCCAGCATTGATTTGACGCTTATCTAACGTATTCAGCGTTAAAGGATCAATCAAAACTTTTTTCGGCGGATAGATTGAACCGATGATGTTTTTAGCACCGGTTGTATTTATCGCCACCTTTCCACCGACAGAAGAATCAATTTGTGATAGCAATGTCGTTGGTATTTGGATGAAATCGAGGCCTCTTGAATAAGTAGAAGCGACGAATCCTGACAAATCGCCAGTAACGCCACCGCCGATAGACACAACAACCGCATCTTTTCTGATATTATGATTGACCAAAATATCAATGATTCTTGAAAATTCAGTCATTGATTTGCTCAATTCTCCCGCAGGAAAATGGATTAATAAATGGTCGGGACAAGCATTTTTTACATCATTGATGTATTCGATTGGGATCATATCATCAGCGATAATGACATAAAACAGATCAGGATTCATATAAAGTTTTAGTTTTTTTAATAATCCTGATTCGATTAAAACATCGTAACTACCCTTGTGGGATTTAACACTCAGTTGACGCATATTTTTATTCCTCCAAAAATGTGACATTACCACCTAAATTTTGATAATCTAGAAAAAAATTCGGATATGATTTATTAACTGCTTCTGCATTTTTGATTAAAACCGGATGATTAGCTCGAATTGCGGCAATCGCAATTGACATTACAATTCGGTGATCGCCAAACGATTCAAAAACACCGCCATCAACCATTGATTTTCCTTCAATGATTAAGGAAGAATCTGTCATTTCAACTTCAACATTCATCCGTTTTAACGTTTCATAAGTTGAACTTAAACGATTTGATTCTTTGTATTTTAATCTCGTTGCATTTTCAATGATGGTTTTCCCATTTGAAAGCGCGCCAAGGATTGCCAATATTGGAGCGATATCAGGAGATTGAGATACATCGATGGTAGTGCCAATGGTGTTGGAGTAATGAAAGTCAATATCGGATTTATTCCAAGTAAAATACCCATTCATTTTTTCGATAAATTCAAGGATTTTTCGGTCGGGTTGTATGGATTGTAGAGACATGTTTTTACAGGTTATATCACCGCTCAATAATCCTGCAACAGCATAGAATGCCATTTGTGAATAATCACCTTCAATGACCATATTTGTCGCTTTGTATTTTTGATTACCGTGAATTAGATAACGATTATCTTCTACAGTAATATGAATCCCAAATCGTTCTAGTATGTCGAGCGTCATATCAATGTATTCTTTTGACTCCAGTTCACTGGTAATTTCAATGATTGAACTTTCT